>JAGNOM010000302.1 GCA_017990155.1 Propionivibrio sp.
ACGCATATCCTCGGCGAGGGCGATCAGTTCGCTAGCGCTTCGGCGGCGGTCAAGGAACTGCGTGTCAAATTCCCCGGCACCATCGACCAGGATCTGCCGCCCTTCGTGATCGCCAAGGACGGCAAACCGGTCGGTACCGTCGAGGACGGCGATTCGGTCGTCTTCTACAACTTCCGTGGCGACCGCGCCATTGAAATTACCCGCGCTTTCGAAGAAGAAACCTTCGACAAGTTCGACCGCGTGCGTTTGCCGAAAGTCACCTACGCCGGCATGCTGCAATACGACGGTGATCTGAAGCTGCCGAAGCGCTTCCTGGTCAACCCGCCGGCCATTCTCGATACCTCGGGCGAATGGTTCTCCAAAGCTGGCATCACGCAGTTTGCCTGCTCGGAAACGCAGAAATTCGGTCACGTGACTTACTTCTGGAACGGCAATCGTTCCGGCAAGTTCGACGGCGAAACGTATCAGGAAGTACCGAGCGACGTCGTGCCGTTCGAACAGCGTCCGTGGATGAAGGCGGCTGAAATCGCCGACGCGATGATCGACGCCCTGAAGAGCGGCAAGTACAAGACGTTGCGCTGCAATTTCGCCAATGGCGACATGGTCGGCCATACGGGCAGCTTCCGTGCGGCGACAATGGCCGTCGAAGCGGTTGATCTGGAACTGGCGCGCATCCTGCCGGTAATCGATGCCCTCGGTGGCGTGGCGCTGATTACGGCCGACCACGGTAATGCCGACGAGATGTTCGAACTCGACAAGAAGACCAAGCAACCGGCGCAGAACGAGGACGGCTCGTTCAAGGCCAAGACGGCGCACACATTGAACCCGGTGCCGCTGATCCTCTACGACAACGTGACGGGCGGGAAGCTCGGTCTCAAGCAGACACCGACGGCGGGCCTGTCAAATATCGCGGCCACAACGGCGAACCTTCTCGGTTTCGAAAAGCACGCCAAGTGGGACGAAAGCCTGCTCGAGATCAAATGATCGTCTAGCGGGAGCTTGATTCGCGCGTAAAAAAGAGCAGGGGAAACCCTGCTCTTTTTTTATCCGGCCCGGTACAACGTGCGGTCGTCGCGGAGTTCTGCGTGCCGCTCAGCCGGTGATGTAGTTTTCCAGCTGGCCAATGATGAACTTCTGCTGACTGACCATTTCCTTGACCACGTCACCGATCGAAACAATGCCGATAACCATTTGGTTGTCGTCGAGCACCGGCAGGTGGCGGATGTGTTTCTCGGTCATGATCGCCATGCATTCCTCTATCGTCGAGTTCTGCTTTACGTAGACAACCTTGCCGGTCATGACTTCGCTGACCTTGGTCTGGCGCGAGCCCTTGCCTTGCAGGATGACTTTTCGTGCGTAGTCGCGTTCGGAGAAAACACCCGCCAGATGATCGCCGTCGAGAACCAGCAGCGCGCCGACGTCGAACTCAGCCATGATTTCCAGCGCCTGCAGAACCGTCTGGTCCGGAGAAACGGCCGCCAGTTTTTTGATCTTCTTGCTTTCGATGAGCTGTTTGAGTGTTTTCATGATGCGTTCCCTTTGGGTGGAGAGGCTGTGTACAACCTTGTTCGTTAGCGAAGTCCGGCGATGTAGTCGGAAAGCGCCTTTATGTGTTTGTCCGAGAGCTTGTCCGCGATGGTTCGCATCATTCTCTCTGGGTCGTTCGACCGTTCCTCGCTGCGGAAGTTCTTCAGCTGCGTCGAGGTGTATTCGGCGTATTGCCCCGACAGGCGCGGGTATTGCGACGGGATGCCAGCCCCGCTCGGGCCGTGGCAACCGGCGCACGACGGAATGCCGCGTTCAAAGTCGCCTTTACGCCACAGCGCCTTGCCGGCTTCGACCAGCTTGGCCTCGGTCGCGGCTGAAGGCTTCAGTTTCTGTTGCGAGTAATAAACTGCCAGGCTCTTCATGTCCTCAACGCTCAGCGCTGCGACCATGCCCATCATGATGTCGTTCTTGCGGACCGCTGGTTTGCCTTCCTCGGCCTTGAATTCCTTGAGCTGCTTGAAGAGGTAGTCGGCACCCTGTCCGGCGATGATCGGGTAGGCTGGCGTCGCGCTGTTTCCGTCAGCTCCGTGGCAGGCGACGCAGAGCGATTCGGCGATGCCCTTCGCTTTTTCCAGATCCGGTTTGATCGTTGCATTCTCTGCTGCGTTTGCCGAGAAACCAGCGGTGATGAGCGCCGCGAGTACCAGAGTGCGAATCATGTACAAACTCCTTTGGATCAGTGCGAGTTCAGAGAGGCGCGAGTTCAGAGAAGCACGGAGTCGCCAGTTCCCAAACCTGATATTCTATAGCACTTTCGCGCCGCGTCATGCGCGGCCAACCACCTTCTCCGGCCTGTCCATGTCGCTATTTCGTAACGCTGTTTTTCACACAACCGTCGCCGATCTGAACAATCTGCCCGGCGATTCCATCCGGGAAATTGCCTTCGCGGGGCGCTCAAACGCCGGCAAGTCTTCGGCCATCAACACGCTGGCCAACCACACCCGTTTGGCCTACGTTTCGAAGACGCCCGGGCGGACGCAACACCTCAACTATTTCACGCTGACCGAAGGCAAGTACTTCGTCGATTTGCCCGGTTACGGCTTCGCCAAGGCGCCGGAAGAGATCCGCTCGCAATGGGAGGGGCTGCTGGCGCCCTACCTTTCGTATCGCGAACAACTGGTCGGGCTGGTGATGATCATGGATGCACGCCATCCACTGACCGAACTCGATGTGCAGATGCTCGACTGGTTTGCGCAGACGGGCAAGCCGATTCACGTGCTGCTGTCGAAAGCCGACAAGCTGACGCGTCAGGAACAGGCGCTGGTCTTGCGCGAAGTGCAGGTCGAACTGGCGAAGATCGGCGAGAACTGCACGCTGCAGTTGTTTTCCAGCCTCAAGCGTTTTGGCGTTCCGGAAGCCGAGACGGTGTTGGCGGGTTGGCTGGACATGGAAATTCCTGAGGAGATTACACCCCCGGTTCGGCTGCGCACGGAGAAGGTGGCGCGGGCGAGGAATCGCAAGGCGGTCGGCTGGAGTGCCCGAGTGGCGGCGAAAGGCCCGGGAAAGGAAGTCCAGAAATAAAAAGCCCCCGGCAAAGGGAAAGCCGGGGGCAAAATGCCTTACCTAGATGTAAGGCGCCCGCTCAGGGAGATGAAGCGGGAGACGGTGTGTGCCATCTGCTAACTCAGAGTGGCGTCTTTGCAAGAAGTTCCCGCGCGAGTTCGCAAGTGCGGGATTTTTTTCGATTCTGAAACAAGCGTGGGCAGCGTATTTTCCATGAGCTCAATGAATTTCAAGACCAGTTTCCCCGGAACGCGCATGCGCCGCATGCGCCGCGACGATTTTTCACGCCGCTTGATGCGTGAGTCAGTGCTCACCCCAGACGACCTGATTTATCCGGTCTTCGTGCTTGAAGGCGTGAATCGCGTCGAGGCCGTCAGTTCGATGCCCGGTGTCGAGCGACAGAGCCTGGATCGACTGCTGAGCACGGCCGAACGCGCGCAGTCGCTGGGCATACCGGCGCTGGCGTTGTTTCCCGTCGTCGATTCGGCGTTCAAGACGCCCGGAGCCGAAGAGGCATGGAATCCGGACGGTCTCGTGCCGCGCGTGGTCGCGGCGCTGAAGAAAGAATTTCCCGAACTCGGCATCATTACCGACGTGGCGCTCGATCCCTATACCAGCCACGGGCAGGACGGCCTGATCGCCGCCGACGACCCGCGCGGTTACGTGCTCAACGACGAGACGCTCGAAGCGCTGGCAAAACAGGCGCTCTGCCATGCGCAAGCTGGCGCCGATGTCGTTGCGCCGTCCGACATGATGGATGGACGTGTCGCGCGCATCCGCGCCGAGCTCGACGGTGCCGGGCAAATCCACACGCGGATATTGGCTTATTCGGCGAAGTACGCGTCGAGCTTTTACGGGCCGTTTCGCGATGCCGTGGGTTCCGCCGGCAACCTCGGCAAGGGTAACAAATACACCTACCAGATGGACCCGGCCAACGGCGACGAAGCGCTGCGCGAGGTTGCGCTCGACCTCGCCGAAGGCGCCGACATGGTGATGGTCAAGCCGGGGATGCCGTATCT
>JAGNOM010000303.1 GCA_017990155.1 Propionivibrio sp.
TGTTTTCGCTTCTTTTCCAGATCTCTCTGTCGTTTCTCGAATGAATAATTAGGCTTGGCCAAAATTTTGTCCCTGATCAGCAAGAATGCCGAATGTAGCTTGCATTAAAAATGCCGTTCAGCCCTCGCGCCAAGACTAGCCGCGATGTCCGAACCGGCATCTGTTGGTTCCAGTTCGCTTAGTGACGGTTTCCGCCGCCCGAACCGCTACGTCCCAGGCCGTACGGTCCGCGTGCGCCGCCGCCTGCGCCACGACGTGCGCCCCCACCAAAACCGCCCGCGGAACGAGGTTCCTGAGGTCTGGCTTCATTAACCGTCAGCGCACGGCCCTCGATACTCTTGCCGTTGAGTGCAGCAATCGCGGCTTGAGCCTCCTGATCGGACCCCATCTCGACAAAGCCGAAACCCTTCGAGCGATGCGTTTCACGGTCCGAGATAACCTGCGCTGAAGTCACCACGCCATGCGCGGCAAACATCTGCTCCAGATCACTCGATTTGATGTCGTAGCTTAGGTTACCCACGTATAGCTTATTGCCCAATTGATTGACTCCAAGGTTAGGAGGTTGCGATAACTGCATATTCACAATAGCAAGGCAATACGCCGGAGTCTAATCCTAATTCCCGGCGCCTTGACCAAGGCTAATCAGGAAGGGCAATCCTGTTATCGGTGCTGTACTGGTAGTCGCGGAAAATATGTTCGGCACTTAGTAACTGGTAGGTTCCGTCTTCGAGCTTGCGCGTCGTATCCTTGAGTCGATACGTGTAGTGTCCACAGGTCCAAAGATCGAAATTCCGCATCTGCGTGCACAAACACGTCTTATCCTTGACCGACAGACGTTTGACGCCGGGGTTGGCGTCCAGTTCGCGATTGTAGGAAGTGATATATGAGCAGGCGCCATTGGCATCAAGCAGATAGCCATACGCTTCGCAGTTCGGGCGGATACCGTCACCGATCGCCGGACTGTTGCTGAGCATGCGCATCGGATAACCGGTCGGTGAAATCTGATTCACTTCGATCTGGTTTTCGCTGGCCTTGAAGTACTCCTGCTGCACATCCTCCGGCAGACCGCACTCTTTGGCGACCGTAAAACGCGTCGCCACCTGAACGGCCGCCGCACCGTTTTCGAGAAAGGAAACCGCGTCACTGCCGGTGAAAATCCCGCCGGCCGGGATCAGCGGAATATTGAGTTTCTCGGCTTGCAGCCAGGCTTTGATCTCAGCCACGATCGTTGCCAGATCGTACTTGGCCCAATCCATGCCGAAACCGAGGTGCCCCCCGGCCAGCGGACCTTCCACCACGACATAGTCAGGCAGGCGATTGCAGCGGACGTTCTTGCGGATGAACAGCTGCAAGGCGCGCAGCGAGGAAACGATGATACCGAGGAACGCGTCACGAAAACGCGGATGATCCTCGATCAGCGAGAACGAACCGAGGTGCAGGCCGGCGGCCAACGTAATCCCGTCGACGCCCGAATCCAAAGCGGCACGCATGCGGACGCTCAGCGTTTCCTTGGGCGCGTTCATCGTCAACTTTTCCATGATGTTGACGAAGATGAGTCCGGCGCCGCGCTTGGCTTCCATTGTTTTGCCGATATGCAGCTTGGTCGCTTCGGCCAGTTGCCCGAGATCGAACTTCACCAGCGACTTGTCGATATTGGCGACGTTGAACTTGAATTGCTGCAGCTTTTCCTTGACGAACTTGGTGTTGAAGCGGCGATCCGTGATCGTATTGACCATCGCATCCGAAATATGTCCGATTCCACCCAGGCGAGCCGCTTCCAGCGCCAGTCCGGCCGTCGAAATATCAACGCCCATGCCACCGATCATGATTGGTACGAACTCGCGCTTGCCGAACATCAGACGGAAATCATCTACACGCATTCTCAGTATCCTTCTCCACTACCGCTTCCCGCCCCAGCGCCGCGACGGGATTATCAAGATGAAGCCAATCCGACATTATCGCTCATCAAGCATCCGCTTGGCGCATTCGGACAATGAAAGTGCACATTCTGCCCATTTCGCGCACGAATGCAGCGCACTTGCGGATTGGAGTCATTGACTGAAGCGAGGCTCCGCCGCAGGCAGCAGGCAGCTCGCCGCCAGGAAATCAGCCGCTATCTGGCCAAAGTCAGCACCAGTGGTGTCGTCAGTGCCGCAAGCCCGGTCGACAGCACCAGACTGCTGGCAACCGGCCCCTCAAGCGCGTTGAACTGGCGCGACATGAGATAGACGTTGGCGCCGGTCGCAATCGAGGAAAGCAGGACGACGACCTGCGTTTCCAGCCACGGCAGACCGAGCAGCCTCGCCAGCGACCAGACGACGAGCGGCTGGATGACCAGCTTCACGCCGCAGATTGCAAGGCTGATCCGCCAGTCCGCTCGCACCCCGTATTCGGACAGCCCCATGCCGAGCGCGATAAGCGCCAGCGGAACGGTTGCCTGACCAAGCATCGCGAGCGGCAGATCAATGGCCTTCGGCAATACCCAGCCGGTGAGGCCGAACAAGGTTCCCGAGAGAATGCCGATGATGATCGGGTTGGTCAGCACTGCGTACAGCGTCTTGGCAAGGCCGCGCGGGGAAAAACTGCCATGCCGTGCCCATTCGACCGAGACGGTCAGCAAAGTCCAGAGAATCAATGAATTGAAGACCAGCACCAGCGCCACCGACGGCAGCGCCGCGACACCGAGCGCTTCCTTGGCGAGCGGCAGGCCAAGCATGAGATTGTTGGAAAACACGCCGCCCAGCGCGAACACCGATTGCGATACGCCATCGAGCGCAAAGACCTTCCACGCGATCAGGCGGCCGATGCCAAAGACAATCAGGCAACCGCCGAAGAACGCGATCAGCAGGCGCGCATCGACCGGCGGCAGACTTGAGAAATCGCTCAACAGCCGGAACAAGGTCGCCGGCAGCGCCACGGAAAAAACAAAGCGCGTCAGGCTGTCAGAAACGACGACCGGCCATTTTGTCAGTCGCATCAGGGCATAGCCGACGAAGACAAGCGAAAACAGCGGCGCGGCAAGCGCCACGTGATGAAAGAAGGTGGTCATCGGATGAAAATCACGCGCCGGATTCAGCCATCAAACTCAGTCATCGAACTTGGGCAAACGCTTCTCGCGCATGGCAATCATCGATTCCGACAAATCAGCCGACATCATCATCGCCGCATTCCAGGTCGCCACGTAGTTCAGCCCGTCGGCGATCGAATGATCGCGGCCGTAGTTGAGCATCTCTTTGGTTCCGCGAATCGCCAGCGGCGATTTTCCGGCAATCGAATGTGCAACCTTCTTCACGCCTTCGTGCAACGCTTCCGGCGTTTCGAATACGCGATTGATCAGGCCAATTTCCTTCGCCTCGCTGGCGTCCAGATTTCGGCCGCTGAACGCAAGCTCGCGCGCAATACCGTCGGGCACCTGGCGCGGCAAGCGTTGCAGCGTCCCCACATCGGCCACCATGCCGACGTCGATTTCGCGCACCGAGAACTGCGCGTCGGCCGCGCCGTAGCGCATGTCGCAGCATGTCACCAGATCGACGCCAGCGCCGATGCATGCGCCCTGAATCGCGGCGATCACCGGCTTGCGGCAGCGCTCGACACTGCTCAGGCAATCCTGCATGTCGAGAATCAGGCGACGCAGACGCTCGTGGCTGCGCGCCGGGTCGGCGTGGTCGACAACCGACCTCACATTTGCCAGCAACGAGAGATCGATGCCGGAGCAGAAGTTCTTGCCGGCGCCGGTGAGCAGCACGACGCGGACTTCGCTCTCGGCGTCGGCCCACTGGAAGGCCTTGCGCAGCTCGTGCCACATGGCGTCGTTCATGGCGTTGGAGCGATCGGGACGACTCAGCCGGATTTCGGCAATGTGCGCGTCATGCGACTCGGGACCGTGCAGCAGGATCTCGATGGTGTTCAGTTCGGGAATGGTCATGCGAAGAGTCTCCAGAAAAGCCATCTCATCTTAGTGGATTTGCCGGCGCCGTGGCGATGGCGAAATGCGAGACAATACGCGCCCCAAATGCACCCGCAGCCACCGAGAACGATGCACCAACTGAAAGACGCCATT
>JAGNOM010000304.1 GCA_017990155.1 Propionivibrio sp.
CCGCTCGACTTCTGCACGACGTCGAGTTCGCGGGCCTGGGCTGGCGTGATGATTTCCATCAGGTTCACGACTTTCTTTACCCCGGCCGTCGTGCGCGCGACGTTGATGGCGGCGTTTGCCTCCACCTGCGTGACCATCCCGAGCAGGAACGCCGATCCGGCTTCAGTGACGACCTTCACATGCACCGGGTTGAATTTCCCGGAATCGAGCGAACGGCTCTTGATCTTGGAGGTGATGAACGAGTCGTTGCTGCGGTTGCTGAAGGAACTGGCGGGGCCGACGACAAGCTCGTTATGGACGCCTTGGACGTTTGGCAGGCCGCCGACGATGCGTTCGGCCTCACTCTTCGCTTCCTCGTTCGGAACTTCGCCGGTCATCAGCACCTTGCGGTTGTAGCTGGTGAAATTGAGGTGTGCCTTGTCACCCAGTTTCTCACCGACCTGGGCGCCGGCTTTCCATTCGATCGATTCGTCTTCGGTCTGCGTCCCGAGCGAGCGCCGGTCGACGGTCGCCATGACGCCGGAGGTGACGCCAGCGGCAACGACCGGGAAACAGCCTTGCAGGGCCGGGAGGACGGTGGCGCCGATCAACAGCGTTGCGATGAGGCTTTTCTTCATTCTTCAACTCCTAATAGCAGGCAATCGATCCCGTCGCACAAACAGTGGAGGGTGAGCAAATGGACTTCCTGAATCCGGGCGGTGCGATCCGATGGAACGCAGAGGTGAATGTCCGAATCGCGCAGCATCTCGCCAATCTGGCCGCCGCCCTTCCCGGTTAACGCAACCACGCGCAGATCGTTGTCCTGTGCGGCCTGGATCGCTTCAATGACGTTCGGCGAGTTGCCTGACGTCGAGATGGCCAGCAGGACGTCGCCCGGCTGGCCGAGTGCGCGGACCTGGCGTTCGAAGATCGCCTTGAACCCGTAATCGTTGGAGACCGCGGTCAGGATCGACGAGTCGGTCGTCAGCGCAATCGCCGCCAGCCCCTGGCGCTCCATCTCGAAGCGCCCGACGAGTTCAGCGGCGAAGTGCTGGGCATCGGCAGCCGATCCGCCATTGCCGCAGGCGAGGATCTTGCCATTGCCGACGAGGCTGCCAACCATCACCTCGACGGCGCCGGCGATCGGTGCGGCAAGCATTTCGATGGCTTCAAGCTTGGTATGCGCGCTATCGCTGAATTGCTGACTGATGCGTGAAATCAAATCCATGGGTGTCGTCTGAAACGTAAAAACAGGTGGTTAGTCTATCACCAGAGAATCATTATCACAGGACGAGGAAGATCTCGAACTCGATCCTGCGCCAGGGGTCGGGGTCGTCGCGCAGTCCTGCAACGCGCGCTTCCAACCGCTCGCCCGCGTCGAGCGCCTGTGCCACGGCGCGGTTCTCGGCGCGCGGCACGTAGCCCAGCTTCTGGCCGTTCCATTCGACACGCACGGCGTTGCGGTCGTGGCGATTATCCTGTTCGCGCGCCAGACTCAGGCGGTCGCCGATGCGAATCTCGCCCCAGACGCGGTTTGCGCTGTAATACTGGCTGCCTGCCAGCGGCGAACTCTGGACGAGGATCTTGATCGACTCGGCCGATGCCGGAGATTGAGCCAGCAGCCAGATCGACAGAGCCAAGCCGAGAGCCCTAGTCCAGCGTGAAAGCATCGCGCAGCCATTCAATGTGGTTCGCGGATACGTCGTTCAGAAGCACGCAATCGAAACGGCAGTCGGAATTCGCGAGTGAATGGGTCATCAGATAATGCTGCGCGGCGAGGATGATCCGGCGTTGCTTGGTCGGTGTGACGCTCGCTGCAGCGCCACCGTATGCTGCATTCCGGCGCAGGCGGACTTCGACGAAGACCAGCACTTTCCCGTCGCGGCAGACAAGGTCGATCTCGCCGCCGCGGCAGCGGTAGTTGCGCGTCACGATCTTGAGCCTCTGCTTTTCCAGGAAGTGCGCCGCCAGGTCTTCGGCCTGCCGCCCGCCGCGGTCGCTCGTTCGGCTCGTGGTATCGTTGTCGCTCATTGATCCGGTGCTCGCCATGACAGAAGAATTCCCCGCATTATATGTAGTGCCGACGCCGCTCGGAAACCTCTCGGACATGACGCAGCGTGCGATCGACGTCCTGCGACAGGTGCCGTGGGTCGCCGCCGAGGATACGCGGCATACGGCGCCATTGCTCAAACACTATGGTTGCGGGGCGCGCATGCTGCCGGCGCACGAACACAACGAGGAAGCCGCCGCGCAGCAGGTGATCGGCAAACTTCGCGACGGGGAGTCGGTCGCGCTGGTGTCCGATGCCGGGACGCCGGCCGTCTCCGATCCCGGCGCGCGACTGGTCGCTCGTGTTCGCGCGGCTGGTTTTCGCGTCGTCCCTTTGCCGGGAGCGTGTGCTGCCGTCACGGCGCTTTCCGCTTCGGGCTTGACTGAGCCACATTTTCTTTTCTACGGCTTCCTGCCGGCCAGGAACAAGCAGCGTGAGGACGAGCTGAGCGCGTTGGCGGGTCTGCCTTATGCGCTGGTCTTCTACGAGGCGCCACATCGAATTCTGGAAACGGTTGGCTCACTGGCCGAGGTGTTGGGCGGCGGGCGAACGCTGGTTCTGGCGCGTGAACTGACCAAACTGTTCGAAACGATCCACAGTTGCCACTTGGGCGAAGCGCTGGAATGGCTGCAGGCCGACGCCAACCGGCAGCGCGGCGAATTCGTGTTGCTGGTCTCCGGCGCGGTGGCGTCCGGTGACGACGGTGAGGGCGAGCGCGTGCTGAAATTGCTTCTCGACGACGGAGTCTCGGTCAAGCAGGCCGCTCGCCTGGCGCACGCGATTACCGGAGCGCCGAAGAACGCGATGTACGAGCTGGCGCTATCCCTGAAGGCATAGGCGACGACATGTCCGGCGAAGCAAATCGCTTTTCATCTAGAATGCGGTGATCTCGTTTCCTGCTCTGATTATGCAAATCAACAAGCTTTCAATTACTCGCCCCGACGACTGGCACTTGCACCTGCGCGATGGCGAGGCGCTTAAAGCAGTTCTGCCGCACAGCGCGCGGCAGTTTGCGCGCGCGATCATCATGCCCAATCTGCGGCCGCCGGTGACCACCGTTGCCGCAGCCGAAGCGTATCGAGCGCGCATCGTCGCCGCGCTCCCGGAAGGCGCGAGCTTCGAACCGCTGATGACGCTCTATCTGACCGATAATACGCCGGCCGACGAAATCCGCCGGGCCGCCGACAGCGGCTTCGTCAAAGCGGTCAAACTCTATCCGGCTGGCGCGACGACGAATTCGGACGCGGGCGTGACCGATCTTCGCAAGTGCGATGCGGCGCTGGCGGAAATGGAAAAGCTCGGAATGCCCTTGCTGGTGCATGGCGAGGTGACCGATCCGGCGATCGACATCTTCGATCGCGAGAGCGTCTTCATCGAGACGGTATTGCAGCCTCTGCTGGCGCGTCGTCCGGGACTGCGCGTGGTGTTCGAGCACATCACGACCGCCGATGCCGCGCAGTTTGTCGCGTCGGCCGGCGAAAACGTCGCGGCGACGATCACGGCACATCACCTGCTCTACAACCGTAACGCCATCTTCACCGGGGGCGTCCGTCCGCACTACTACTGCCTGCCGGTGCTGAAGCGCGAGAAGCATCGCGCCGCCCTGGTCGCCGCAGCGACATCCGGCAGTCACAAGTTCTTCCTCGGCACGGATTCAGCGCCGCATGCGCGCAGTACCAAGGAGGCCGCCTGCGGCTGCGCCGGTTGCTATACGGCGCATGCGGCGCTGGAACTCTACGCCGAGGCTTTTGAGGCGGCAGGCGCGCTCGACAGGCTGGAAGCCTTTGCCAGCTTCAATGGCCCGGATTTCTATCGGCTGCCGCGCAACTCGACGACCGCAACGCTCGAAAAGCAGCCGTGGGTTGTTCCTGAAGCATTCGCGTTTGTCGGCGGCGATCCGCTGGTGCCTTTGTGCGCCGGCGAATCGCTGGGCTGGCGGTTGGTCGGCTGAGTGCGTGTTTTCTTGCTAGCGGAGGTGTTCGTGATTCGTTCCAGGTTTTCGCCGCGATGGATGGTGCTGGCGC
>JAGNOM010000305.1 GCA_017990155.1 Propionivibrio sp.
CTCTTGGCGATCGAACCGCTGTTTTGCAGGACGGTCGAGATCTTGCGGTAGTGCGAGTAGACCGCGACGGAGACAATTTTCTTGGCCTCGTCCTGACCAATCACGTACTGGTCGAGATACTTGACGATGCGGCTGGGCGTGGTTTCTTTGTTCAACAAGAGAATCCCCTACGGCGCTGTAGCAATGACGATTGGCAAGGCGCCATGGTAATCCGAATCATTGAAATTGCGCGCGAGAGCGCGACCCGGCTGAGCTTCTGGGCTATCCTTGCGCTATTCCTTCGGTATCGATCTTGCGGAGAACCAACTCATGTTCGAATGGTGGCACTGGATGGTGCTCGGACTCTGCCTCTCAATGGCCGAATTGCTGGTTCCGGCGTTCTTCATCGTCTGGTTCGGTATCGGCGCCCTTGGCGTCGGCGTCGTGCTTCTCTTCGCGCCTGACCTTTCCGTCGCGACGCAGTTGCTGCTGTGGGCCGCGTTATCCACCGTTCTCGTCGCCGTGTGGTTCAGGCATTTCCGGCCGCGCACGATGACCTCGGTCGGGACATCCGCCGCCTCGGTTGCCGGCGAAGTCGGCGTTCTGGTCACCGACATTACGCCCGAGATTCGCGGCCAGGTCCGCTTCCAGAAACCGATTCTCGGCTCGGACGTATGGGAGTGCTACGCGGAGTCATCAATCAAAGCCGGCGCGCGGGTTCGTATCGTCGCCGTCGAAGGCAATTTCATCAAAGTGAAGGAAGCATAATCATGGGCATGACTATCACCTCCCTGGTATTCCTGGCGTTCGTCGTGATCACCATCGCCAAGGGCGTCCGCATCATTCCTCAGGGCGAGGAATGGATCGTACAGCGGCTGGGCAAGTACCGCGTGACGCTGATGCCCGGCCTGCGCTTCATCATTCCGTATTTCGACACCGTTTCGTACAAGGTGACGACCAAGGACATCATCCTCGACGTCCAGGAGCAGGAAGTCATCACCCGCGACAACGCGGTGATCGTGGTCAACGCCATCGCCTTCATCAAGGTCACCGATCCGGTCAAGGCGGTCTACGGTGTCGAGGACTACTCCGAAGCCATCCGCAACATGATCATGACGACGCTGCGCTCGATCGTCGGCGAGATGGAACTGGACCAGGCGCTTTCGCAACGCGACATGATCAAGGCCCGTCTGAAAGCCGGCGTCGCCGACGAAGCGCTGGACTGGGGTCTCACCGTGAAATCCGTAGAGATCCAGGACATCAAGCCTTCGGAGTCGATGCAGCGCGCCATGGAACTTCAAGCGGCTGCCGAGCGGGAACGTAAAGCGATGGTGACCAAGGCCGAAGGTGAAAAACAGTCGATGATTCTCACCGCCGAAGCCCGGCTGGAATCAGCCCGTCGCGACGCTGCGGCGCAAGTCATGCTCGCCGAAGCATCGTCGCAGGCGATCACCAAGGTCACGGCATCGTTTGGCGACAACGAATTGCCGATGCTCTATCTGCTCGGCGAGAAGTACATCACCAGCATGACCAAGCTCGCCGAATCGCCGAATGCCAAGCTGGTTTTGCTGCCGGCCGATCTGCAAAGCACGCTGCGCGGATTGTTCCAGAAAGTTCCGAAAGCCTGAGACGCGATTGCCCGATCGAAAGCTCCTCCTGCGCGGCTACCTCGCTGCATTCTTCACGCTCGTTACCTGGACCGGTTTCTCGCTCGTCTCGCGAATCGGCGGAAAGAGTCCGCTCACGCCGTACGACATCATCGCGCTACGGCTGATCACGGCCTCGCTCGTTCTTCTGCCGTTTGCACTGCGCAAGCTCCCGGCCGGTGCGTGGCGCGATGGCCGGCTGTGGACGCTGTCATTGCTCGGCAATCTCGTCTACTGCCTGCTTGTCTATCGCGGCTTCAAATACGCGCCGGCGGCGCACGGCGCCATCCTGCTGTCGGGGCTGCAGCCCTTCCTGATCAGTGCCGTCGTCTGGCTGATCAATGGAATTCGCCCATCGCGGACACGCGGTATCGGGCTCTTCTCCATCGCCGTGGGCTTGGCGTGCGCCGCCATGCCTTACTTTTCGGACGGCTCGGCGGATTCGCTCCTTGGCGACTTCCTGATCCTGCTCGGGTCGATCTGCTGGGCCGTGTATAGCGTACTGGCAACGCGCTGGGGATACTCGCCGTGGACGCTCACCTGCGCCGTCGCGCTCGGCTCGGCCGTACTGTATCTGCCGGTGTACGCGATCTGGCTACCGAAGCAGCTGGCCGCCGCGCCGCTCTCGATGATCCTGCTGCAATGCGCATTCCAGGGCGTCGTCGCGACCATTCTCTCGATGCTCGCTTACCTGAAGGCGATTTCGCTACTTGGAACCGAACGCGCCGCGGCCTTCCTCGCGCTGGTTCCAATCGTTACCGGAATTGTCGCCGTTCCCCTGCTCGACGAGCCGCTGACGCTTTGGTTGCTGAGCGGACTCGCGTTCGTCTCGCTCGGATCGTTCATCACCTCCCGCTACGGCAACGCTACGGTAAAACGCTGAGCTTCTGCTGCGTTCAGGTACACCAGGCCTGCATCAGGGCAAAACCGCCGACACCGACGCCGACGGTCCCGATGACGTGAAGGAGCGGACGCCAGTAGCCGACCGGGTACATGTGACGTCCGGGCGCTCGCGACATGCGCGTTTCCTCGACCCAGTTGACGACCTCGCCCAGAGTAAACAGGCACGCCATGGCAAACACGAACGAACCGACGATGATCGTTGCCAGCTGCCCTTCCCCGGTTCGGCAGGTGAAGTTCATGCCCAGCCAGCCGCGCGTCAGCGGGTCGAAGCCCATCGCCATCCGTACGCCCGCGAAAGCAAGCAGACATAAAAGGGCGACGACGGCCATGTAGATCCAGAATTCCCGAGTCCGGACGAGTCGCGCCAAATCGATAAGCTGGGACTTCAACTCGGTAAAAAATCCGCCAAAGAACCCGGTAAACATCGCAGTCCACTCCCCTTTTTCACTCAGAGCGTAAGACATCCAAAACCAGCCCGGATTCCGCGCTCGGCTTGCCACGCCGTCGCGATGCTGATATAGAACCCCTCCTACGTTGTTATATCGAACTTTCACGGCAAGACTTTACCGCGGACCAGCACATGCCCACAGAACACTTCATCGCAGGCAAGGACGCCTCGCTCGAATCCACGATCGATCGCATGCAAGGTCGACTCGCCGAAATCGGGTTTCATGTCGTCGAGCGCTCTTGGCTCAATCCGGTCGATGGCATCTGGTCGGTCCACGTCAGCGACCGCGACTGTCCGCTCTTGTTCACCAACGGCAAGGGCGGCTCGAAACTCGCGGCGCACGCCAGCGCCCTCGGCGAGTTCTTCGAACGCCTGGCTTGCAACTACTTCTGGACGCATTACTTCCTCGGACGCAAGTACGCCGCGCAACGCTTCACGCACTATCCGCAGGAACGCTGGTTTCTGCCGGATGAAGACGACAACTGGCCGGAAGAACTGCTGACGCCCGAGCTGCACGCGCTCTATAACCCCGAGGGCAATATCACGGCGGAAGTGCTGGTTGACCATAACTCGGGCAACGTCGAACGCGGCATCTGCGCCCTGCCCTTCACCCGGCTCGAAGACAGCCGCACGGTCTGGTTCCCGGTCAACGTGATCGGAAACCTCTATGTCAGCAATGGCATGTCGGCCGGGAACACGCTGGTCGAAGCGCGAGCGCAAGCGCTTTCGGAAATCGTCGAACGCCACATCAAATTCCGCATCATCAGCGAAGGACTGTGCTTGCCGGACGTGCCTGAGGACGTCATCGCGCGCTATCCGCGCATCGCCAACGGCATTCGCGAGTTGCGCGACGCCGGATTCGGCATCCTGGTCAAGGATGCATCGCTCGGCGGGCAATACCCGCTGATGAATGTGACCCTGCTCAACCCGAAGGATCAAGGTTGTTTCTCCAGCTTCGGCGCGCACCCGCGCTTCGAAGTCGCGCTCGAACGCGCGCTGACCGAGTTGCTGCAAGGCCGCGCGCTCGACGCGCTGGACGGTTTTCCCGAGCCGGGATTCGATCTGGACGAGA
>JAGNOM010000306.1 GCA_017990155.1 Propionivibrio sp.
CCGATGAGCATCTGATGGTTGGAATTCGCGAGCTCGTCAATCAGCGCTGCCTGCCGCTGGCAACGCAGACGCTTCAGATCGTCAAGGCCCGCACCGGCGACCGCGCCGGAATCCTCGGCGCGGCGCAGCTGGTGATTGATGAACAGCTGGTGGGCGCGGGTTTGCGGCGCCCCGATTGACCGAACGCAACCGGCGCAGGGGATCGCGTTCCCGATACCGCATTGAAAACGCGGGTACGGCTGGGCGATTAACCCAGCGATACCCGCGCTTTTAGTAAAGCAGGATGCTTCAGGCGATCTGCGCGAACATCCCGCCCCACGGCGTCAGATGAATCTACGAGCCCTTGTCTTCGGCACCCGTCACCCCGCTCTGCGTCAGCACTTCGCCAAGCGCAACACCGGCAGGAAGACTCCAATCAACGGCTGATTCGCTCAGGTTGAAAATGCACAGGATCTTCTTGCTCTCATGCGTACGCACATAGGCCAGCACCTGCTCGTCAGCCGGCAGCAAGGCGGTGTCGCCGTGCAGGAGTACCGGCTGGGACTTGCGCCATTGCAGGAGCTGGCGATAGAAGGACAGCAGCGAGTCGCTCTGCTTTTCCTGCACGTCGACGGCCAGCGGGCGATGCGCTTCGGACACCGGCAACCAGGGCTTCGCGGCCGTCGCGCCACCTGAGAAACCGAGTTTCGGATCGGTCGACACCCACGGCATCGGCGTGCGGCAGCCATCGCGGCCCTTGAATTCCGGCCACATGGTGATGCCGTAGGGGTCTTGCAGATCATCGTAGGCGACGTCGGCTTCGGGCAGACCGAGTTCGTCGCCCTGATACAGGCATGGCGAACCACGCAGGCTCATCTGCATGGCTGCGGCCAGTCGCAGCAGACCTTGCGGCGGATTGGCGCCGCCCCAGCGCGTCGCCAGACGCGGGACGTCGTGGTTGGTAAGCGCCCAGGACGGCCAGCCGCTACCGACGACTTCAACGAGACGCGAAAGCACCTTGTGCAGGTAGGACGCGCTATGTGCCGTTCCGAGCAGTTCGAAGCAGTACGCCATGTGCAGCTTGTCGCCGCCGCTGGTGTATTCGGCGACGCGCGCCAAGCCATCGTCGTCGCCGACTTCGCCGACCATCGTCGTGTTCGGGTACTGATCGAGCAGGCTGCGCAGGCGTTGCAGGAACTTGAGGTTCTCCGGCTGGCTCTTGTCGAACTTGTGCCACTGCCAGGCGTAAGGATTGACCGGCGTCACGGCCGGATCGTCACCGGAAGGCTTGCCGCGCGGCGGGTTGTCGCGCAGTTGGGCGTCGTGGAAGTAGAAGTTGACGGTGTCGAGTCGGTAGCCGTCGACGCCGAGTTCGAGCCAGAACTTCACGGTTTCGAGCAGCGCGTCCTGCACTTCCGGGTTGTGGAAGTTCAGATCGGGCTGGCTGGTCAGGAAGTTGTGCAGGTAGTACTGGCAGCGACGCGTATCCCACTGCCAGGCGCTGCCGCCGAAAATCGACAGCCAATTGTTCGGCGGATTGCCGTCCTGCTTGCAATCGGCCCACACGTACCAGTCGGACTTGGGATTGTCGCGGCTCTCACGGCTCTCGACAAACCACGGGTGCGAGTCCGCCGTGTGCGAGAGCACCTGGTCGATCATCACCTTGAGGCCGAGTTCATGCGCACGCTTGACCAGCGCGCGGATGTCGTCGAGCGTGCCGAACATCGGGTCGACGTCGCAGTAGTCGCTGATGTCGTAGCCGAAGTCTTTCATCGGGCTCTTGAAGAACGGCGACAGCCAGATCGCATCGACTCCAAGCCGCGCTACGTATTCGAGCTTGCCGGTGATGCCCGGCAGGTCGCCGATGCCGTCGCCGTTGCTGTCGGCATAGCTGCGCGGGTAGATCTGGTAGATGACGCCGCCGCGCCACCAGTTGTCGTTCGGAGCTTTCTTGCTTGATTCCATGATGAGCTGCCTCGTGTGGGTTGAAAAGCAAAGAAGGGAACCGTTGCCGATTCCCTTGGCTTTGCGGATGACGGTTCGGCGCTTTCCTCAGCCGCCCTTGACCGAGCCGGCCAGGAGGCCGCGCACGAAGAAGCGCTGCAGCGAGAAGAAGACGGCGACCGGTACAGCGATCGAGACGAAGGCCGTCGCGGTCAGGATTTCCCAGCTCTCGCCGCGCGACCCGAGCAGGTCGTTGAGCTTGATGGTCAGCACAATCTGGTCCGGTTGCTTGCCGAGGAAGACCAGCGCGATCAGGAAGTCATTCCACACCCAGAGAAACTGGAAGATCGCGAAGCTGGCCAGCGCCGGCACCGAAAGCGGCAGGACGATGCCGATGAAGATCTGGAAGTGCGTGGCGCCGTCCATGCGCGCGCTTTCGATGATGTCGCGCGGCAGCGAGGCGATGTAGTTGCGCAGAAGGTAGATCGCCAGCGGCAAGCCGAACGCCGAGTGCGCGAGCCAGACCCCGAGATACGTTTTCGACTCCGTGCCGAATACTTCGCCGACGTTGTTATAGATGCGCAGAAGCGGGATGAGCGACATCTGCAACGGCACGACAAGCAAGCCGACGACGACGATAAACAGCCATTTGCGCCCCGGAAATTCCATCCAGCTGAAGGCGTACGCTGCAAAAGCGGCGATCAGGATCGGGATAAAGGTCGCCGGGATCGTGACCTTGAAGGTGTTGAGGAACGCTTGCCCGACGCCTTCGGAGTTCACCACCTTGTCGTAGTTCTGCGTCGAGAACACCGGCGGCGTATCGGCGACGTAGAAGACACGGATGCCACGATCGCTCTCATAAGGCTGGTTCATCACGAGGCGATAGCTGCCGTCGCGCTCGACCTTGAGCGTGCCATCGGGCTGACCATCTTCTTCGTCAAAAATCTGCGCGTCGCCGAGCTCGATCTCCTTGCCGATTTCGTTTTCGCCGGGATTCGATGTCTTGAGCGAAAACTTGCTGAGCTCGATCGAAGTGCCTTCCGGGAAGAGACGCCCGGCAATCACGTAATGATCACCGTCCTTGACCACGCTCTGCGCGCCGCCGGTGCGCCGCATGTCGGCGCGCGTTTGCGTCGACATCGCCGTCCACCAGCCGCTCGAGACGAGCTGCTCCTTGACGCGGAAGCTGGAGACGAAGAGCCCGAAGGTCGGCATCACCCACGTCGCGACAATGGCGAGCAGCAGCAGATTGGCCAGAATCGACGGCAGGCTGAAGAATTTTTTCCAGTTCATCGCTGGGCCTCCTCGGTACGGAAACGACGGATGTTGAAAGCCATCACGGGGATCACGGCGAACATCAGCACCATGGCGAGCGTCGAGCTGCGCCCGTAGTCGCCGCCGCCGCGGAACATCCAGTCGTACATCAGGTTGGCAAGCACGCTGGTATCCCACTGCCCGCCGGTCATCGCCATGACGATATCGAACACCTTCAGCACGGTGATGGTGATCGTTGTCCACACGACGAGGATGGTGGACATCACCTGCGGCACCATGATCTCGAAGAAGATCTGGAGTTCGCTGGCGCCGTCGATGCGTGCGGCTTCAATGGTTTCAGTCGGCACACCACGCAGGGCAGCGGAGAGAATGACCATGGCGAAACCGGTCTGAATCCAGACCAGGATGGCCATCAGGAAGAAGTTGTTCCAGAACGGCAGCGTCACCCACGCTTGTGGCGGAAAGCCCATGCCGGTGACGATCGCATTCAGGATACCGATCTGCTCGGAGCCCGGCCCGCGGTAGTCGAAAACGAACTTCCAGATGACGCTGGCGCCGACAAAGCTGATGGCCATTGGCATGAACACCATGGACTTGGCGAAATTGCCCCACCACACGCGGTCGGCCAGCACGGCGACGATCAGCCCGAAAATGGTCGAGAGCGCCGGAACGACCAGCAACCACATGAAATTGTTCCGAATCGTGATCAGAAAGCCCTGATCGACAAAAACCCATTGGTAGTTGGCGAGACCGACGTAGAGCTCGCCGCGCGGGTCGTAAAAACTCAGGCGGAACGTTTCCACCAGAGGATAAAGAAGATAGA
>JAGNOM010000058.1:0-4610 GCA_017990155.1 Propionivibrio sp.
TTTGTCTCGGACGACCCGATGGCCTCGACCTGCGCGCCGAGTGCCGCAAAGCCGCACGCGATTGCGAGACCGATTCCGCTCGACGCGCCGGAAACGACGATGCATTTCCCCGCGAACAGTTGTTGCTGAAAACTATCAACCACCTTCTTCATGGCGATGACTCCACGTTAGTGCTGTTTACTGTAGTTGGCGCAGGGCATCCGTCAGCTGCTCGACGGAGACCGGCATAGGCTCGTGATGAATGATCTCGTCAGGGCGGCAGGCGCGTCCGGCGACCCGGCGTAGTTTCTCGTCGCTCGCATCCTCGATCCCGATGTCGCGCAACCGCGTCGGCAGACGAACGGCACGGCAAAATGCGCGCACGCGTTCGAATTCTTCCGCGTCGCCCTGCAGTTTGAGCCCCGCCAAGACGCCTATCGCCACTTTCTCGCCGTGCAGGAAGTGATGGACTTCGTCGAGTTCGCACAGACCGTGATGCACCGCGTGCGCCGCCGCGACGCCCCCCGACTCGAAGCCGATTCCCGAGAGCAGGATGTTGGCCTCGACGACGGCTTCGATGGCCGGCCCCGGATACTGTCGGTTGCATTCCTCAATGGCAGCAGCACCGTGCTCGAAAATCGTGTCGCGACAGGCACGCGCGAGCACATAGGCCGTTCCGCAGCCAGGCATACCGAGACAATTGTGCGCGCCGCTGCGCCGGCAGGACTCGGCTTCGTAGTAGGTCGCCAGCGCATCGCCGATGCCTGCGCTCAGGAAGCGTACCGGCGCCTTGGCGATAATCTCGGTGTCGACCAGAACGAGGTCCGGATTCCGCTGCAGGAATCGATCGTAAGCGACCGTTCCGTCCTCGTAGTAGATGACGGCCAGTGCGCTGCACGGCGCATCGGACGCTGCGATGGTCGGGATCACGATCACCGGCTTGCCGACCTCGTCGGCAACGGCCTTGGTCGTATCCAGTGCCTTGCCGCCACCGATACCGACGATTACGTCGGCACCGAAAGCGAGTGCTTCTTTGCGGATGCGGTTGATCTCGGCTTCCGAGCACTCGCCGCCGTGCCGCAACAAATTGATGTCAGTTTCGCCGGCGGCAGCGGCCACGGTATCCCGCAGTCGCTCGAAGACGCCGCCGTCAAGCACGACCAATGCGCGTGGTCCAAATCCGAGAATCTCCCGGCCCAATCGCGTGATGCATCCCGGTCCTTGCAGGTAACGCCCCGGGAAGCGGACTCCCTTGATCATGGAGTATTCCTTTGCATTTCGATTTTTCGGTACGAAGGGGCTACCAGCAGACGTATCCACCATCGGCCAGGACGATTGATCCGGTCATCAGGCTCGACGCATCGCTCGCCAGGAAGAGCGCGACGGACGCGACCTCATCAACGCGCCCGAGACGATTCATCGGCGTGCCGCCGACCCAGTGCCGGTACATTTCCGCGTCCTGATAAACGTAGGAATTCATTTCCGTATCAATGTAAGTCGGCGCGACCGAATTGACCCGCACGCCACGTGCGCCCCATTCGGCGGCCAGCGAGCGCGTCAGGTGATGGACGGCCGCCTTCGAGGCGTTGTAGTTCGCCTGTTCCTGCGGCCGATTGACGATGAAGCCGGACATCGAGCCGACATTGACGATCGCGCCGCTGCCGCGCTCGAGCATGCTTTTGCCGAAGGCGCGGCAGCACCAGAACACGCCGTTCAGGTTGACGTCGATCACCTTCTTCCACACTTCATCCGACATCGTTTCGGCCGGATGGTTGGAGATGGCAATGCCTGCATTGTTGACCAGCACATCGACCCGGCCGTGACGGGCGACGACCGCATCATGGACACGCTGAACAGCGGCTTGGTCGGTGACGTCGAGCAACTCGCCCTCGACGGGATAGCCCTTCTCGGACAGGGCCTTTACGGCGCCGTCGAGCGATTCTCGGTTCATGTCGGTCAACACGACACGCGCGCCGGCCTCTGCCAAGGCTTCGGAAATCGCTAGGCCGATGCCGCGCGCTGCGCCGGTGACCACAGCGATCTTGTTGTCGAGTTTGAATCGTTCGAGGTACATGACTTAGTCCTTCCGTGAAGTGAATTGAGAGATGACAGTTCGATGCGCGGTCAGCGTGCGCCACCGGAGCCGCGTTGGGCCAGGATGGCGACGACAATGATGACGCCCATCACGACCTGCTGATGGTATCCCGGCACGCTGGTCAGGTTCATGATGTTGGCGATGATGCCGAGGACCAACACGCCCACCAAGGTATTGAGCACCGTTCCACGGCCGCCGGAGAGACTCGCGCCACCGATAACGACGGCGGCGATGACCGTCAGCTCGTCGCCGACACCGACCGACGGCGCGCCGACCCCGGAACGGGCGACCGAGACGACGCCGGCCAGCGCCGAGAGAGCACCGGCGGCGACATAGGTCAGCAGCGTGTAGAAGCCAATCGAAACACCCGAGAGACGAACTGCCTCCTCATTCGAACCGATGGCACGAACGATGCGCCCGGCCCGCGTAAGCCCAAGGAAGACGGCACCGATCGCGAAGACGATCAGCATCATGGCCGTCGGTTGCGGAATCGACAACAAGGTGTCGCGCCCGAAATCGAGCAGCGGTTGTGCTTCCTCGGAAACGAGGATCGGTGCGCCTTTCGAGATGATCAGCGCGATGCCGCGCGCCACCGTCATCGTCGCCAGCGTGACCACGAACGGACTCAGGCGGTAGAAGGCGATCAGCGCGCCGCTGACCGCGCCGCAGACGACTCCCGAAAGCAGCCCACCGGCAATGGCGAGGCTCATGCCGACCTGCGGGATCAGGAGCGCGGTGGTGACGCTGGATAGCGCGGCGACCGAACCGACGGACAGATCAATGCCGCCGGTGAGCACGACGAGCAACATGCCCATCGACATGATTCCGACGCCGGCCACCTGCCGCGATACGTTGGAGACGTTCGGGCCGGTCAGAAAGTCTGCCGAGAACAGCGAGGAGCAGATAACCAAGGCGAGCAGGATAAACAGGGTATTGAAGCGCCGAATGGACTCCCAGGCCGGCAGTCTTGCCCGTTGTCCGCTGGTGCCTGGGGTCGCAATAGTGGTGAGTTCTTTGTTCATGGCTGATGTCCGTTTCAAGCGGTTACCGGGAGTTCGGCCGCAGCGCCGAGCGTGAGTCCGAGTGACATGGCGACGATTCGCTCCTCGCTGTATTCGTCGGGATGCAGCTGTCCGCGCAAGCGCCCGCCGCCCATCACCAGGATGCGGTCGCACAAGCCTATAAGCTCGTGATGGTCGGAGGAGACGACGACGATGGCTTTGCCTTCGGCCGCCAGGGCGTTGATCAGGTTGTAGATTTCGGCTTTGGCGCCCACATCGACGCCGCGCGTCGGTTCGTCGAGGACGATGACCTTGCCCTTGGCGTGGAACCATTTTGCCAGCACGACTTTCTGCTGGTTGCCGCCGGACAGCGTCGATACGTCCGCATCCATGTCGCGTGCCTTGATGCGCAGGTTCTGCATCAGCTGGCCGACGGTTCGCCGTTCGTGCGCCAGACGCAAGCCGCCGAACAGATTGGTGACGTCGCTCAGGCGAGCCATGGTCGAATTAATGCGAATGGGCATCGACAGCACGGTGCCCTGCGACTTGCGATCTTCCGGAACGAGACCAATACCGGCGCGCACGCCGTCGACCGTGTTGCGCGGGGTGACCGCCTTGCCGTCGATCTCGACCCGGCCGCTATCCGAGCGATCGGCGCCAAAGATAAGGCGCACGAGTTCGGTCCGCCCGGAGCCAATCAGCCCGCCGAGTCCGATCACCTCCCCGGCGCGTACCGCGAACGAAACGTTGTCGACAACGCCGTTCCGGGATAGCCCGTCGACGTTCAGGACGACGTCGCCGATCGGGCAGTTCTCGCGTTTGGGGAATAGGGCGGATAGCGGGCGACCGACCATCATGCGGATCAGACTGTCCATGTTGATGTCTTGCGGCGCGACGGTGGCGACGGTCTGTCCGTCCTTGAGTACGGTGACCCGATCGGCGATCTCAAAGATCTCTTGCAGGCGGTGCGAGATGTACACCACGCCGACGCCCCGCGCGCGCAGGTCGCGCACGATGCCGAGCAGTCGCTCCGCGTCGCTCGGTGCCAGCGAAGCCGTCGGTTCGTCGAGCACAAGCAATTTGACGTCAAGGCTCAGTGCCTTGGCAATTTCGACGATCTGCCGGTGCGCGGTCGTCAGCGACGACACCGGCGCGGCCGGGTCGATGTCGAAGCCCAGTCCCTTGATGATCGACGAAGCGCGTTCGTAGAGTTGCTTCCAGTGGATGAAGCGCGGCAGGTGGCAGAGCATTACGTTTTCCGCCACGCTCAAGTGCAGCGCCAACGCCGTTTCCTGGTGGATGAGAGCGATGCCTCGCGTCAAGGCATCATGCGGATTGCGGAAACGCACGGCCTCGCCAGCCAGTTGGATGGTTCCGCCATCCGGCAGGTGATTGCCGGCGATGATCTTCATCAGGGTCGACTTCCCTGCCCCGTTTTCGCCGACCAGTGCGTGAACTTCGCCAGCGCGAACGTCGAAATCGACGTTGGTGAGCGCCTTGACCCCGCCGAATCGCTTGCTGACCCCTTGGAGGGA
>JAGNOM010000058.1:4710-12027 GCA_017990155.1 Propionivibrio sp.
AGCGTCACAAAGTTAGCCTTCGGATTGAGCGTGCTGTCGATGACAACGACCTTGACGCCTTGCGAGCTCGCCGTATTGACGGCATTCACCATCGCGTCCGGATCGGCCGGATTGACGATCAGGAGCTTGACGCCGCGGGTGACGAGGTCTTCGATGTCGGCGATCTGTTTCTGGATCTTGCCTTGGGCATCCGTACCGATCACTTCGTAACCGAGCTCGGCTGCGCGCGCCTTGACCGCTTCCATCTGCGCGGCGAAATACGGCGCCGACAAGGTTTTCATCGAAATACCGATCTTGAACTTGTCGGCCGCGAAAGCCGAACCGGACAGCCCGAGAGCTGCAGCCGTCACACCCAGTCCAATCCAACGCCGGGCAACGCCTGCAACCGCCAGACCACAAAAACTACGACGTTCAAACTTCATGATGACCTCCTTGTTTTGGTGACAGTGTTCGGCCCTCACGGGCCGGGTGGAAAAAGCCTTACTTCAGATTCAACAGCTCCCTTTCAGTAATGCACCTTCAAACTGCTTGTTCTCGTTGTTGTTACTTCGCTGGTTTTCCCGCCTCGGCGGCAATCCGACAGATCTCGTCGAACTCGGGGCCAGCGGTCGGGATAGCGACGTGGAAGACTTCGGCAATCACGCGGGTCCAGCCGTAGATGAAATAGGTCCAGCCGTCCTCGATCTGCAGCTGCTGGCTCGCCTCCTGGCGACGCGCCTGGTCGAGAAAGACGAGCTTGCCGCGGTAGTTCAGATCCCACACGACGGCGCGTTCCGGGAAGAGCGCGGCATCCGTCAGCGGCGAACCCGGTGCGTCCTTGCCGAGTCCGGTGGCGTTGATGACCAGCGCGCCGGGCGACAGGCGACGCAGCACGGCGTCGTTGTCCTCCGCCTTCGGCGCCAGCACGTATTCGCAGGGAACGCCGAGATCGAGTTCGTGATGGATGCGTTCGATTTCTTCGAGTCGTCCTGCCGAGCGGTTGGAGACGATCACGCGCGACGGCCGATTGCCCAAACGATCCCGCTGCATCAGATGCCAGGTCAGGGCGATCGTCGAACCGCCGGCGCCCATCGAGAACACTTCGGCCCCCGTCTTTTCGAAATGATTGGGCTGCAGGAAGCCGTCGATCGACAGGCCGGAGGTGATCGGGTCCTTCGCATGGCAGATGAAGCGGCCATCGCGTTTGGACAGGCAGCTCGTTTCGCCCATCGTCGCGGCGAACGGATCGATTTCGTCGAACAGATCGCGGCACGCGGCGAAGAGATCGATCTTGTGCGTCGTCACCAACGCGCCTTCGGACAGCGGGTCGTGCTTGATGAACTCGACGGCTTCCCGATAGACCTCTGGCGATGCGTGGATGGGCAGGTCGATGCCCTTCATTTCGACGTCGCCGAGATTAAGCAGGCGAGCCCAGGCTGGAAACACCTTCATGATCGAACTCTGGGTGGTCGTTACGCCGATGAAGTAGAACGTGCGGCGGGTTGCTGCGGCGTAGCGTGCGTTCGGCGTGCTCATGCGGCTTTCTCCTGACCCAGCTGGGTGGCGACGGATTGGATGGCTTCGATTTCGGCTGCGGAACGTTGCCGGTAGTCCGGGTTGTCGACACACAACCAGCCGCCCTTGCCGTCGTCGATCACGCGTTGCTTCAAACCGTTGGAGCGCTGAATGATGGCGTAGTCCTGGCCGGAATCGGCCGGGTAGCAGAACAGCATGACCAGATCGTCGTCGCCGACGTTAACCGAACGGTGAATCCAGAACGGCGGGACGTAGCAGGCAACATGAGGTGAGATCTCGGCGATTCGCGTTTCGCCGTCGACCGATTCCATGAGCATCAGCCCCGTGCCCTTGAGTCCAAAGTAGAGCTCCGGCCGATCGGATACTGCGTGGATGTGTCCGCGCGTCATGAAGTATTCGTTGCCGACCTTGCCGGGCGACATGCGCGTAACGCCGGTAATCAGATCGCCGGCGCGCGCGCTCGGGTGGTGGTCGGTCACTTCGTAGACCACTTCGTCGCCACGGGTCCGGGCGCACTCTTCAAATGCCTCGGCGTCGGCGTAGAGTCCGGCGAGATCGCGGAAACGCTTCTGGTAGCACGATCCGGTGCCGGTGAGTTCACCTTTCTCCAGATCGACGGTAAAGCTGCGTGGTTCGGGCCACAATATATTAATCATTCTTCGGTTTCCAATAAATGCGGTACATGCGTTGTCGTTTTGCTAGGGGCTGTTCTAGGCCGGCCCGAGCGCTCGTAGCAGGTTCTCGACGGCGGTCGTGGTGGCGCGCGTGACGCTTTCTGCCGTGTAACCGCCGATGTGGCTCGTCCGGATGACGTTCGGGTGCGCGAGCAACGGAGAAGGCAGCGGCGGTTCCTGCTCGAAGACGTCGGTCGCATAGACGCCGATCTGGCCGGAGCCGAGGGCGTCGAGCATGGCGTCCGCGCTCACCAGCGATGCGCGTGCGGTGTTCAGGACGACGGCACCGGGGGCCAGGCACGCTAGCTCGACTGCACCGATCAACGCTTGCCCGTCGCTGCGGCCGGGTGCATGCAGGCTGACGACGTCCGCGCCGTCGAGCAGGTCGAAATCGTGGTGCCAAGCAAAGTCACCGAGCGGGCGCGCGGGCCGTGTGACGAACGGGTCGTAGGCACGCACCCGTGCGCCGAGACCGCAGGCCATCTTGGCGAACTCGCTGCCGATGCGGCCGTAGCCGATGACGGCGACTGCGCGGCCTTCGATTTCGCGCCCGAGCAGGCGCAGCCAGTTGCCAGCCTTCATCCCGGCGTCGATCGCCGGCACGTGGCGCATGGCGCTCATCATGAGCGTGATGGCCAGTTCCGCGACACCGCGGGCATTGGCGCCTTCGGCACGCAGGATCGCGACGCCTTTCTGTTTGAGTGCCTCCACCGGCAAATTGTCGATGCCGGTTCCGTTACGGCTGACCGCCTTCAGCGATCGCGCTGCTTCAGCGACCACCACCGATACGGGTTCGACCCCGGCGAGCCAACCGACACAATCGGGAACGAGTTGCATCAGTTCTGCTTCGGATGGCGTCTGCCCCGCGCTGCAGAAAACCAGGGTGTAGCCGGCGGCGCGCAGTTGGTCGAGGGCTGGATGGCCGTCACGCGTCAGGGCGCGGGGCGTAATGAGGATCTTTGCAGTCGTAGGCATGGCGGGTCCTCGGCCTTAGCGCGCCGACTGGCCGCGGATTTTGGCGACGCGTCCGATGGCCGCCTTGCAGGCGTCGGCAATCTCTTTCCAGGCGCCTCGGGCGATCGCATCCCGCGTCGCCAGCCAGGTTCCGCCGATGGCGAGGACGGTCGGGAGGGCAAGCCATTCGTGCATGTTGGCCAGGGTGACGCCACCGGTGGGAATGAAGCGCGGGCCAAGGTGCGAAAACGGCGCCTCGATGGCCGAGAGCATTTTTGTTCCGCCAGCGGCGCCGGCCGGGAAAAACTTCATGGTGCGCAGGCCCGCAGACAGGGCGGCGCCAACTTCCGAGGGGGTCATGACGCCCGGTGCGAAGGGGAAATTCAAGCCCATCGATGCGTCGACCAGTTGCCGATCGAATCCGGGGGCTAGGCCGAAGGTAGCACCGGCATCACGTGCGGCGCAGAGGTGTTCGAGATTCAGCAAGGTGCCGGCACCGACGATCAACTCCGGACGCTTGCTGGCCATAATCTCGATCGACTGACGCGCCGCAGCGGTACGAAACGTGATCTCGGCACAATGAATGCCGCCTTCCAGCAAGGCGTCGGCCAAAGGCAGAGCCGAGGCCGCATCGTCGATGGCGATCACGGGGATGACGCCGATTTCCGCAAGACTTTGGAACGGATTGTTCAATGTATTCTCCTGATATGGCTAGTGCACGTCACCGGATCACCGGATGGCGACAAACGTTTAATTACTAAATGTTCTAAACATCGCCCAGTACTTAACGTTATAAAAGTTAAACAAACGATATCGATTGAATTTCCGACTGTCAAGCGGTTTTTAAGTTAGTTTTGCAAAACTTACCAGTTCTAAATGCCCGAAAATCGTCAACTACCGACGCATTTCGGTAAACTTCGCTCAAATACAGTGCACGGAACGTATGTGGTAAATTATGAAAACATTCCATATATTCTTGTAGAACGTTATATATTAAAACGTTAATATCAAGTAACTGAGCAATGCAGAGGGGGTATCCAATGGGTGACAAATCAATCTTTCTGGCGATCGACGTCGGAACCGGTAGCGTGCGTGCTGCATTGGTCGATCGTTCCGGAGCGATTCTCAAACTGGTCGGGCAGGAGCATCAGCAGATCGTCCCGCACTACGGTTGGGCCGAGCAGCGCCCGGAGGACTGGTGGAACGGCGCAACGGCGGTCATCCAGCAAGTTCTCGCGGCCGTACCCGATGCCGCGAACCGGATCGAAGCCATCTGCGCTTGCGGCCAGATGCACGGGACCGTGCTGATCGATGCCGCGGGCCAACTGACACGCGATACCGCGCCGCTCTGGAACGACAAGCGCGCCCAGCTGCAAGTGGCGACGTTCAGAAAATCGCATCAACCGGATTGGTATCTGCCCGCAACAGCCAATCCGCCGACGCCGGCCTGGCCTGGTTTCAAGCTGCAATGGATAAAAGCCAATGACCCGGACGCCTACGCACGCGCGAGCACGGTGTTCATGCCCAAGGACTACGTCAATTTCCGTCTGTGCGGCGAGCGCGCTATGGATTGGACCGACGCCTCGATCAGTTTCATGATGGATCCGGCGACGCGCGACTGGTCGCCAACCCTGCTCGACACGCTCGGTCTGGATCGCGCCAAGCTGCCGCCGATCCGCTCACCGCTCGAAGTGCTGGGCAGCGTGACCAGCGCGGCGGCCGCCGCAAGTGGCTTGCGCGAAGGAACGCCGGTGCTGGTGGGCGGCGGCGATTATCCGGTTTCGATGATCGGCTCTGGCGTCGTGTCGGCCGGAACGGGGTCGGACATCACCGGTACCTCGTCGATCATCACCGTGCTAGCGACAACGCCGTTGCTGCACCCGGAAGTCTCCAACGTTGCGACCCTGGACAAGCTCTGGGGGCGCTTCATGCTGCTCGATTCGGGAGGCGACGCCGTGCGCTGGGCGCGCCGTGCGTTCCACCAGAACCAGTTGTCGTACGACGACGTGACCCGCTTGGCAGGCGAGGCGCCTGCGGGTGCGGAGGGCTTGTTCTTCCTGCCTTACCTGTCTGGTGAGCGCTTTGGCGATCACCCGAATTCGCGTGCGCAATTCTTCGGCCTTGCCGCCAAGCACGGGCTGGCGCATCTGCACCGCGCAGTCCTCGAGGGCGTGGCTTTTGGCGTGCGCAAGAACATTGAGATCATCGCCTCGACCGGCGTGCATCTCGAACAGATCATTGCTGCCAGCGGCGGTGCCAAGGCAGAATTGTGGCTGCAGATCAAGGCCAGCATGTACAAAACCCCGATCATCGTGCCCGCCGAACCCGAAGGCGGCGTGATCGGTTGCGCGATGCTGGCGGCCACCGCCATGGGGCACTTCCCGTCTCTGGAGGCGGCGGCGCGCAAGTTTGTCCGCTTCGTGCGCGAGTTCCAACCCGAACCGGCAGCAGTTGATATCTATGACCGGATGATGCCCATCTTCGAGCGTGTGTATTCGCAATCGCAAGGCGTATACGACGATCTTGATCGCCTGAGCGACACGACCCGCGGATCATGAGAGGCGTACGTTCAAGATATTCAGCCGTTCTTTGGGACATGGACGGCACGCTGATCGACAGCGAACCGCTTCATTTCCAGTCGATGGCACACGCGCTAGCGAGCTTCGGCATTGCAGCGGACGCGGGACTGCAGGCAAAGACCACGGGGCTCAGCGAAAGCGAGGTGCTGGATTTCTGCCGAAGCAATCTCGGCATCACCGTCAGCCATGAACACTGGACCGCGCTTCGGAATGGTTACTACCTTGCGCGCACCCAAACCCTGGAGGCACGACAAGGGGCACTACCCGCCTTCCTTCGCCTCAAACAACGCGGGATTCCCCAGGCGGTGGTGTCGAATTCTGCACGGCCTATCGTCGACGCGAACCTTCGGGCCTTGTCGCTGCACGACGAAGGGATAACAAGCATCAGCCACAATGACGTCCGGATGGCTAAGCCCGACCCGGAACCCTATCTCATGGCAGCCGCTACCATCGGACTGGATCCGGCCGAGTGCCTGGTCATTGAAGACAGTCTGGCCGGCGCCCGATCCGGCATTGCCGCTGGTATGCATGTGCTGTATTGGCCTGAAACTGTTCCTCGGGACATTCCCGAAGGTCCGGTGACCTACGTCCGCTCGGCGACAGATCTCGAGACGCGCTTGCTGCAGCTGCTCTGACGCGCCGCCCGATTGTCGGGCACGGGTTGAGCACCTAGAGAATGCCGCTGGTACGCTGCTCGGCGAGGCGCTTCTTCATATCCTGCACCGTCTGCAGGTGCGCTGAGCCGCGCTGCATCGAAACGCTGGTGCTCAGGATATCGATCATCACCAAAGCGGCCAGGCGCGAGGTTGTCGGTGTGAAGAAGTTGGTGTCTTCGGGCGTCTCAGCGATCAACGCCACGTCGGCGAACTTCGTGATCGGGCTCTCCGAACCAGTGATGGCAAGGACCGAAGCGCCACGGTCACGCGCGACCCGTACCGCTTCAATTAGGACGCGAGAACTTCCCGAGTAGGAAATCGCGACAACGGTATCGCCCGGTTTCAGCATCGAGGAGGTGATGAGTTGTTGGTGCGGATCTGCCGTCGCGCTACAGGGAACGCCAAAAAGCGGAAAGCGCTGTTGCGCGTCGAATGCGACCACCGCTGAAGCGCCGAAACCAAAAAACTCGATACGCGCCGAGCGAACAAGGAGATCTACCGCCTTGGCCACCGCGTGGCGATCGAGCTTCCGTCGGGTGATGTCGAGGCTGGAGATCGTGTAATCCAGGATCTTGTTGGCGACCGTTTCCGGGTCGTTGTCGCTGTCGAGCGCCGAGTGCATTGACAGAAATCCCAGTGCCAGGCTTTGCACCATCCGCATCTTGAATTCGCGAAAGCCGTCACAGCCGAGCATGGCGCAAAAGCGCAGGATGGTCGGATCGCTCACCATGACCCGCTCGCGCACTTCAGCGAGGCTGGCGTGCGCAAAGAACATGGGGTCCGCCAGAACGGCCTGCGCAAGCTTCAGGCTGCCGCGCTTGAGCGTTGGCTGAATGTGGGCGATGTGCTCAAGAATGTTGGTGTCGGTCATAGCTAGGAGAAGACGTGAATCGATTATCGGCATCACCATCCGCTCCCGAACAATCTTGCTTTTCGCGG
>JAGNOM010000307.1 GCA_017990155.1 Propionivibrio sp.
CTTTCTGCGCGGTGGTGCCGAGGCGAACCAGGCCGCTCGTGGCCGACAGCCGGAAACTCTCGTCGCCCACCTCAAAAGGGGTCGAGAAGACAGCTTCGATCCGTCCCGGATTGAGCTCCGCTTGCGGACCGAGCAGGCCGAATACGTCGCTGCCGACGCGGGCGATCTGGACGTCGTCCGGGAATGAGTAGCGCAAGCGGTGTGCGACGACCTGCAGGACGGCGTCACCGAAGTCCTGGTCGAGTACGCTGTTGATATCGGCAAAACCGTCGAGGTCGACGAGCGCCAGCCGGTCGCTGGCGGCCGGCCGCTGGTCGATATGGGCGAGAAAGCGGTTGCGATTCGGCATCTTCAACAGCGTGTCTTCGTAGGCCAGCTCGCTGATGCGTTGCAGCAGGTGCGTGTTTTCGAAGGCGACCGAAATGTTGCTGCAGAAGACCTCCAGTAGCTTGTGGTCGAGTTCGCTCAGCGGGTGGCGGACGTCGACGAAAGCGGCCATCGACAGGCCTTCGGGAACGCTGAAATACAGGCAGGTCGAGTCGCCGAAATAGTGGCGGCGGTCGGTCAGCGCCTTTTCCAGAACGGTGCGCACCCGTTTGTCCGGAACGCCTTGCAGCGTTTGCCCGATCCATTCCGAATAGCACCCGGCGGCGGCCAGGATGTAGGGCGCGGAGTTGATCGTACCGCCGGCCGCGCACACGATCCCTTCCTCGGGCACGCCGAGCAGCGCGCAAAGCTGCGTCACCACGCCTTCGGCAAACCGGACGAGTCCGCGCGGGCGGCTCAGTTCGGTGCTGGCGGCGACGATCAGTTCCAGGCCGCGACGATTTGCTTCCAGACAGTGGATCTGCCAGTACGAGCGGATGGCGACGGTGAGGCTGGTGAACAGGCGGATTCGCGTCAGTTCGGACTTGGTCTTGTAGTCGTTGATGTCGTAGGTGCGGATGGTGTCGATTTCCGGCGCGTAGCCCGGCTGGCCGGTGCGCAGGATGACGCGCAGCGCCTTGTTGCCAAGCTCCTCGCGCACGAAGCGGATCAATTGCAGGCCGGCGTCGTGCGACTCCATGACTACGTCGAGCAGCACGACGGCGAGGTCCGGGTTGTCCACCAGCACGGTGCGCGCCTCGGATGCCGAGTAAGCGTGGAGAAATTCCAGCACGCGGCCCTCAAGCGTGATCCCCTTCAGCGCCAGCATCGTGGCCTGGTGCACGCTCGGTTCGTCGTCGATGATGAGGATGCGCCAGACGGGCTGGCCGTCTGCGTGATCGGCGCCCGATTCCTCTTCAAACGTCAGCAGGTCGTCGTCCGAATTGTCGGAAACCATCATCGCACCCATGCAGGAACCGATTCGCAATGTCGAAGGCTTATGTTACCCGAAGTCGATTGGCACCTGCTCGCGAATCAGGCGTGCCGGAATTTAACCGTTTGCTGTGGTTTTTTACACCACCGGCGATGCGCGTGACGAAGTCCCGAATCGTTCCGAAGCGTGTGGAAAAGTGCTCAGGCAAGCGCGTGTTGCTTCGGTTAATATCCTCCGCCTCCGGTCAGTCGGCCGTGGTTTCGTGCGTGTTACTTGCTCGCCTCGGGCTGTTCCCGGCCGGCACAACAACATCATCTTCCAACAGGGTTCCCGATGTCAGCCAGCTTCAAACCGTTGCAGTGGTTCAACGATCGTTCCATTGCATCGAAGATCAATGCGATCACGCTTTTCGTCTTCCTCGTCGTATTTGCGCTGTGCGGTGCGGCGCTCTCGTCGCTGCTCTCCAGCCGGCTGGAGCAATCGGCAACCGAAAACCTCAAGCAAGCCAATCACCGCATCGTGCAGATGATCGACGCCTACGGGACCGGCCTCGAACGCTCGGCCGAAATGCTCGGCGCGGTCATCGCGCTGCGCAGCGCGGAAGTGCTTCAGACGGAGGCCGGCGCTGCCGGAGACGGTGCGGTTGAAGGAGCGGACGCTGCGCAGAAGGGCTTCGAGAAGGAGGTTGAAGCGTTTACAGCGGCTACGGGCAACGTCGCCAGCATTTTTGTCCGCCAGGGCGATGATTTTGTGCGTACTGCGACGACGCTGAAGGACGCGCAGGGCAACAAGGTGCTTTGAGCGGGGTTCCGCCGTGCATTCGGCGGCCATGGACGGCAAGCCGTCGACCGGGCGGGTCAATCTCTTCTCGCGCGACTACATGACGCGTTACGTGCCGATCAGGAACGCGGCCGGCGAGGTCGCCGCGATCGCGTCGATCGGCCTTGACTTCACGCAAGGTCTGGAAGACCTGAAGAAGCAGATCCGCGAAATCAAGGTCGGCGATACGGGCTACGTTTTCATCGCCGAAATGAAGGACGAACCCGGGAAGATGGTTGTCCATCCATCGCTGGAAGGAAAGGACGGTAGCGGCGTGAAAACCCGGGACGGCCGTTTCATCGTGCGCGACATGCTCGAACAGAAGAACGGCGTCGCCGTCTATGCGCCCGAGGACAAGCTCCTGAGCGCGCGCGACAAGATCTCCGTGTTCGAGACCTACGATCACTGGAACTGGCTTGTCGTGTCGGGCAGCTACCTCGACGAATTCACGCGTGATGCGAGCACGGTTCAGCGTGCGTTGGCGCTCGGCGGACTGATCATTGCCGTCCTGATCGCGCTGGCGACGTTCGCCGTTACCCGCATCTGGCTGAAGCGGCCACTGCGGGGCCTGGCCGCCGTCTTCGCGGCGATTTCCAAAGGCGATCTGACGGTGCCGATCGACGTGCGCAGCAAGGATGAAATCGGCCAGCTACTCTCGTCCTGCCAGAACATGTGCGCACAGTTGCGCGAAATGATCGGAGCCATCCAGAACGGCATGAACGGCATCGCGCAGGGTTCGAACGATCTGGCCCGCGAGGCGGACGAAGTGGCGGTCGGGTCGCAGGATCAGAGCAACGAATCGATGGCGCTGGCGGCGGCCATCGAGCAGCTGGCGACCAGCGTCGAGCAGATGTCCGGGCATTCGAACGAGACGCGCGGCGTGGTCGAACATTCGAACGAGATTTCCCAGCGCGGGGCGCTGGTGATCAGCGAGGCGGTCGATTCGATGAATTCAATTGCCGGGACGGTGCGCAGTGCGTCCGATGTGGTTTCCCGTCTCGGCAGCGAAACCGATTCGATCAATCAGATCGTCGGTGTGATTCGCGAGATTGCCGATCAAACCAACCTGCTGGCCTTGAATGCGGCGATTGAAGCAGCGCGCGCCGGCGAGACCGGGCGCGGTTTTGCGGTGGTCGCCGATGAAGTGCGCAAACTGGCGGAACGTACCACCGGCGCCACCCGCGAAATCGGCTCCAAGATCGGGCAGATTCAGAACGGGGCGACCGATGCCGTCGAAAGCATGCGTCAAGGGGTCGTCCAGGTTGACGAAGGTGTGGCGCTGGCCAGCCGGGCCGGTGCTTGTATTGAAGAGATGCGCGCCGGTGCCGAGCGTGTTGGTGAAGCGGTGGCGGCGATTTCCGATGCGTTGCGGGAGCAGACGACGGTCAGTGAAAACGTCGCGCGCAGTGTTGAAGAGATCGCCCAGCAAGCCGAAGGCAACCTCGAGCGCGCACGGCGCGCGGCGGCGGCTTCAGAACAAATGAAACAGGTCGCCGAGCAAACGCGGCAGAGCGTCGAGCGCTTCCGTTTGTAGCGAGCGGCCAGCGCAATCCGCCGTGCTCGGTTTCGCGTCGTTTCAGGATTCGTCGAGCGCGGGATGGTCCGGCGCCGTCAGGGGCAGGTCGATCGTGAAGCGTGCGCCTTTTCCTGGCGCAGAATCGACGGATATCTGGCCGCCGAGCATGCCGGTGACGAGTCCGTAGGCAATACTGAGGCCGAGCCCCGAGCCGCCTTTGCCCATCCGCGTGGTAAAGAACGGGTCGAAGATGTGGTTCTGGTGTTCGGCGGGGATTCCGTTGCCGTTATCGGCCACGCTCAGGATGACGTGCCCCTGCGCATCGCCGGTGACCTCGGCGGCGATCTCGATGCGGCATT
>JAGNOM010000308.1 GCA_017990155.1 Propionivibrio sp.
GCGACGCAACGCCTGTGCGATGCGGTCGGGATCGCGAGCGACGCAGCGCCAACGCTGCCGCCGCTCGTCTGGCAGCGCATCGGCGCCGAGGATGCAAAATGATGACGCCCGATCAACTGATTCAGGAGGCGTGCGTTGCTCGACAGAAGGCGCATACGCCGTACTCGCATTTCGGCGTTGGTGCGGCGCTGCTGACGCGTGACGGCGTCGTCTACCATGGCTGCAACATCGAGAACGCGTCATACGGGCTGACCAATTGCGCCGAGCGCACCGCGTTGTTCCGGGCGATCGCCGATGGACGAAAGCCTGGCGACTTCACGATGCTTGCCGTCGTCGCCGATACAGACGGGCCGGTCTCGCCATGTGGCGCCTGTCGGCAAGTGATTCTGGAACTCGGCGGCGCTGATTTGCAGGTGGTGCTGGCCAATCTGAAGGGCAACGTCGCTGTGTATGCGGCTTCCGAGCTGCTGCCGGGCGCCTTCGATGCGGCCGATTTGCCCGTCGCCCGAGAGGTGCCAATGTAGGAGCGCAGCTCGCTGCGCGATAACGGCGGATCTCCGTGCGGGAGCCGTCGATCGCCCGATGAATCGGGCTCCTACAATCGATAAGAGATTCCTGTGTGGTTCTTTGTAGTGTTTCGCTGATAACGAGGAGATGTATATGAGCAAGAAAGTACTGGCTTCCGCACTCATGGCCTTTGGCCTGCTGTCCATGACGCCGATGATGGCCGCCGCCGCTGACCTCAAGGTCGGAATGGTGACCGATTCGGGTTCGATCGATGACAAGTCGTTCAACCAGGGCACCTGGGAAGGCATCAAGAAAGCCGTCAAGGATCTCGGCGTCAAGTCTAAGTATCTCAAGCCGGGCGGCACGACCGAAGCCGACTACGTCAAGGAAATCAGCAATCTGAACGACGCCGGCTACGGCCTGATCGTGACGCCGGGTTTCAAGTTCGAGTCAGCAATTTTCGTTGCGCAGGACAAGTACCCGAAGACCAAGTTTGTTCTCCTCGACGGCAGCCCGAACAACGGCGTGTTCGACGCGACGCGCAAGGAAAAGGTCGGTGCGAACACCGTCTCGATCTTCTTCGCCGAACATGAGTCCGGCTTCCTGGCGGGGGTGGCTTCCGCGCTGCAGGTCAAGGAAGGCGACTTCGGCTTCATCGGCGGCATGGAAATTCCGCCGGTGCAGAAGTTCAACTGGGGCTTCCAGCAAGGCGTCGCCTACGCCAACCAGAGCCTCGGTACCAAGGTCGGCATGAAGCCCGAGAACGTGATCTACCAGGGCACGTTCAGCGACGTCGCCGCTGGCCAGCAACTCGCCGCGCAAATGTACGACCGCGGCGTCAAGGTGATCTTCGCCGCCGCTGGCGGTGTTGGCGTCGGTGCCATCAACGAAGCCAAGGCTCGTGCCGCCAAAGGCGTCTGGATTGTGGGTGTGGACGTCGATCAGTACGCGCAAGGCATCTACAGCGGCAGCAAGTCGATCATCCTGACGTCGGCGATGAAGCGCATCGACACCGCCGCCTACGACATGATCAAGGCGGAAAAGGAAGGCAAATTCCCGGGCGGGCAGACGCTGGTTTTTGATGCGAAGAAGGACGGCGTCGGCATCCCTGCGACCAACCCGAACCTCTCCGCCGACGTGGGCAAGAAAGTCGCCGAAGTACTGGCTGACCTCAAGGCCGGCAAGATCACCGTGGCTGCGGAGAAGGGCAGCCTGATCAAGTAAGCAAGTAAGGCGGGGCATCAACAAAAAGGGAGCCGCGCGGCTCCCTTTTTGTTTGGGCATCGGCTTTCGTCGCAGACGATCAGGGGTAGAACACGTAAAGCCGATAGCCCGCGGCCGCAATCTCCCTGGCTTCGATCCATAGGCGCACGGCGAGGTCCGAGTTGGCGGCGAACGGCTGGTCCGCGGGTGTCTTGGGCGAGAGATACTCGGCCGGCGCAAATACGCGGCGAGCGACGGCTGCATCTTGAGTGTCGGTCAGCGACAGTTCCAGCGAAGGATAGGCTTGCCCGTACGCAGCTCGATTGCGCAGCGTGGCGTTCAGCACCAGCAGATTGCCGTGCGCGGGGTCGTTCTGCAGGTCCGAGACTTCGATGCTGATCAATTCGACATGGCGCGGCAACGGCAGATCGCTGCCCAGCGCTTCGCTGGCGGACATCAGCATCGGGCGCAAACTCGGCATCGTCGTGGCGATTTCGCTGCGGAAATAGAAGATCACCTGTCCAGCCAACGCCAGAATGAGCAGCAGCGCGACGAGAGTAAACGGCCAGCGCGTCGGTTTCTCGGATGGCAGCGAAATCGGTGCCGCCATCACGCCTTCCGACCATTTGCTGTAACCGGGAATTTCGGTCGTCTCGCGCGGCATGATCAGGCCGGTGGCCTTGCCGAGTTCCTGGGCGGCGGATTCGCTCAAACGGTTCGGAATGTTCGCGTCGGCCTCGGCTGCGGATTCAGAAATGGCGTCATTGTCCGGTTCGGACGGAATATCCGCCTGAGCGGGTTCGCTCATCATGCTCGCCGGGTCCGGTTCGAAGTCGAGCGCTGCCGGTGGGCCTTGTGTGGGCGCTGAAATGTAGAAACCGTCTGCAGGTTCCTCGTCGCTTGCCGCCGGGGCAGCGTGATTCAGCGAAGGCTCCTGCAAGGTCTCGTTCGCGGCTTCTGAAAAAGCGGGCACGGCGGCAAAAGCAGTCGCTTCGGGCAAGGTGGTTTGTGCCACAGCGGCTGCCGCTGATTCAATTGTCAGAAAGGGTTGAGGTGCTGCGGGCTTGTCCTCGATCAGGCTATCCAGCGCGTTGAACACGGTCTGGCACTGGCCGCAGCGAACCTTCCCGGCGCGTGCCTTCAACTGTTCCGGTGTGACGCGGAAAACGGTCTGGCAATTCGGGCAGCGCGATTTCATTGTCTTGGTGTCGGTGGGTCAGGCAGCGGGTTTCTCGCCGGACAGGCAGACCCATCCTTCGCGTGCGTCGGCGATGGTGAGCGGAACGTATGGCGCGTAGAAGGCAATCAACTCATCGGCCTGTTCGGACAGGATGCCGGACAGCGCCAGCTTGCCGCCGGGGCGAACATGAGAACAGATCGCAGGCGCCAGCGCCTTGAGCGGATTGGAGAGGATGTTGGCGACGACGATGTCGTACTGCCCCTTGATTTCCTTGGCCGAGTCGTCGAAGTGGGCGCTAACCTCGTTGCGCTCGGCGTTGTCTCTGGCGGCACTGACGGCCTGTAGGTCGATGTCAACGCCATGCACCTCGCCGGCGCCGAGCTTGGCCGCAGCGATGGCGAGAATGCCCGATCCGCAGCCGTAATCAAGAATCGATTTGCCGCCCTTGACCGTGCGTTCCAGCCACTCCAGGCACAGCCGCGTCGTCGGATGCGAGCCGGTACCGAAGGCCATGCCCGGGTCGAGCACCAGCACAATGGCGTCGGGGTCCGGTGCTTCGTGCCACGAGGGAACGATCCACAGGCGCTCGGAGACACGGATCGGTTCGAACTGCGACTGGGTCAGTTGCACCCAGTTCTGCTCCGCGACTTCCTCCAGCGTGAATGAAGGAATGTCTTCGAGGCCGATCGTTTCGGCGCACGCGGCGAGCAGTTCGTCGGGATCGGTCCCGGCGTCGAGCAGGGCGACGACGCGCGAGCGTTCCCAGCCCGGCGTCGTGACCGAACCGGGTTCGCCGAATTGCGGCGTCTCGCGGTCGGTACCCGCGTCGGCGTCTTCAATGCTCGCCGAGAGCGCGCCGGATTCGAGCAGGGCGTCGGCCAGCGCGTCGGCGTGGTGACAGTCGGTTTCGATGCAGAGGGAGAGCCAGGCCATTTTGTGTTCAGGAGTTTGTTTTGAGTTCGTTCTTGGCGGCCAGGCGCTTCTCCAGATAATGGATGTTCGTGCCGCCCTTGATGAAGCCAGCATCGTACATCAGCTCCTGGTGCAGGGCGATGTTCGTCTTGATCCCCTCAATGCTCAT
>JAGNOM010000059.1 GCA_017990155.1 Propionivibrio sp.
CGTCCATACTCATGCCGACTGGAGGCGTTTCCGAACTGCTGCGACAACCACGGCAACATCGCGTCAAGAACCGCCGGCTCAAGAGGCGTCGTCGCGTTGTAATCGCAATAGACCGGGGCGAACATGGCTATCTCACGCCTCGTTCTCAGGCAATAGCCGTGAGCGTCTTGGAGCGCAGACCCGAACCGGCGCGCCGCGTCTCGGCAATCACCGCACGCTCGCCGCCCGCCTTGCGCAATTGCTTTTCAACGAGATCGGAGAGCCTGACCGACGACAGATACTCGTACATCTTAAAATTCAGCGTCGTCCACAGTTCGTGGGTCATGCAGCGCTCTTCGTCTTTGCAATTCTCACGGCCGCCGCATTGCGTGGCATCGAGCGTCTCGTCGACCGCACGGACGATGTCCGCCACGGTGATCTGACTCGCAGGCCGGGCCAGACAATAACCGCCGCCGGGACCACGCACGCTGTCGACAATATTGAAGCGACGCAGCTTGCCGAATAACTGCTCGAGATACGAGAGTGAAATCTTCTGGCGATCACTGATGCCGGCCAGTGTTACCGGACCGTCACCGCTGCGCAGCGCAAGATCGATCATCGCCGTGACCGCAAACCGCCCTTTAGTCGTCAATCGCATAGCACCTCCTGTAAATACCTGACTACCGGTGTCAACTATGCAACACAAGGGATCTATTAGTCAACTATTTTACTCAGGTATTGCGGATCAAACTTGTCAGCAGTCGCGATCTCATCCTCGATACAGACACCAGTCCCCTCGAGCTTCTTGAGGAGCAGATCAATACGCCGGTCGGTTTCGACGGCATGGTCGAGCAGTCCGTGGATTGCTTTTGCCAGCGGATCGTCCTGGCTTCCGGCAAGCGCATAGGCCGAAAAACCCATCTGCGTCGCCTTTTCCTCTCGTTTCAGCGCCTGCTCGGTGTCGATAATCCGCGCCGGGTTGCCCACCGCGGTCGTTCCCGGCGGCACGTTCTTCACCACCACCGCGTTCGAACCGATCTTGGCACGCGCGCCGATCGTCAACGGACCGAGCACCTTCGCCCCCGCGCCGATCACGACGCCATCCTCGATCGTCGGATGGCGCCGACCCTTGTTCCAGGACGTTCCGCCCAAGGTCACACCGTGGTACAGCGTCACATCATCGCCAACCACAGCCGTTTCTCCGATCACGACGCCCATCCCGTGGTCGATGAAGAAACGACGGCCGATGGTCGCACCGGGGTGAATTTCGATACCGGTCAGGAAGCGCGCAAGATGCGAAACCGCCCGCCCCATCCAGCGCATCCGCAAACCCCACAACCAATGCGCGAGACGATGGAGAATCAGCGCATGAACACCCGGATAGCACGTCAGCACCTCCCACGACGTGCGGGCGGCTGGATCGCGGTCAAAAACCGAACGGATGTCTTCGCGCAAGCGGCTAAACATGAATGTGAATCTCCATCTTCTCTGAACGGGTAATTGTAGAATTCCCGACTATATTCATCAACATTATCGACGAACGCGCGCGGCTGCTAGTCAACGATAAAACGCTTCAAGCAATCTTTTTTTCAACCGCATCGAGGATGCCGCGGAGAATGCTGATTTCGTCTCGCTCAAGCTCCGCCCGGCCGAAAAGTCGGCGCAGCTTGGGCAAGAGTCGCCGCGGGTGGTCGGGATCAAGGAACTCGGTCGTCACCATGACACGCTCGAGATGCGAGTAAAAGCGTTCGATGTCGTCGTTCGTCGCGAGCGAAGAAGAAAAAGGAACCGCTTTAGTCACAACCGGCGGCTGGCCGGCGAACGCGGCCATGCGCATCTCATAGCACAACAACTGCACCGCCGAGCCGAGATTGAGCGAAGAATATTCCGGGTTTGCCGGAATAAAGACCGTCCGTTGGCAGCGTTGCACTTCGTCATTCGACAAACCGGACGTCTCGTTTCCAAAGACCAGCGCCACATCGCCACCCTGGGCGAGATTCACAAGATCGGGCGCCGCGTCGCGGGCCTGCGAGGGTTTTGGTCCAAGATTGCGATGGCGCGCTGAAACCGCCACGGCAAAGACACACCCCGCCAACGCCTCGTCCAGCGTCGGGCACACCTTCGCCGCGAGCAAAATATCCTCCGCACCCGCTGATCGCGCGATCGCTTCTTCATGCGGAAAACACTTTGGATTCACCAACGCCAAACGCGACACGCCCATGGTTTTCATCGCACGAGCGGCCGCGCCGATATTGCCCGGATGACTGGTATGCGAGAGAACGACGCGGATTCTGTCGAGAGGCCTCCCAAGCTCAAGCGATGGAGAGGGAGAATGAGACGCCGAAGGCTGGTTCATATAAAATGTGCGGTTTCATAAACGAATCGGGCGGAACCAGCAACACCGGCCGCCCATCGGATTTCTTAAAGACACGCCATGCATCCAGCACTGAACATCATGATCAAGGCCGCGCGACGCGCCAGCCAGATCATCAACCGCGCATCACATGATCTTGAACACCTCAAGATCACGACCAAACAGCAAAGCGATTTTGTCACCGAGGTCGACAAGGCAGCCGAAGCTGCGATTATTGAGGTCTTGCGCGAGGCGTATCCTGACTATGGGATTCTAGCAGAAGAGACCGGGCTCGCCGAAGGCGAAGGGGCCGGAAGCGAGTACCAGTGGATCATCGACCCGCTCGACGGGACAACGAACTTCATCCACGGTTTCCCGCAGTATTCCGTTTCGATCGCGTTGGCGTACAAGGGACAGATCAACCAGGCACTGGTCTATGACGTGATTCGCAACGAGATGTTTACGGCAAGCAAGGGCGGCGGCGCGTTTCTCAACGAGCGCCGGATTCGTGTCAGCAAGTGTCTCAAGCTCGACGACGCGTTGATCGGAACAGGCTTCCCCTTCCGCGTATTCGACCATGCCAATGCCTACATGGGCATCTTCAAGGAGTTCACCGAACGTACCTCCGGCATCCGCCGCACGGGCTCGGCAGCACTTGATCTGTGCTACGTCGCGTGCGGACGGCTGGACGGATTCTGGGAGTTCGGCCTGATGCCGTGGGACATGGCGGCAGGATGCCTGCTGATTTCGGAAGCAGGCGGTTTGATCAGCGACCTCTCGGGCGGCGAGGACTATCTGAAGACCGGAAACATCGTAGCCGGATCACCCCGAGTTTTCTCGCAAATGCTGCAAGTGGTTGATTCATTCAGAACCTCCGCGCTGCAGAGCTGATCTTCAGCGTTCTCCAACATGGGCTATGGGAGCGCAGTATCCACACTCCTGTAGCCGCTTCATGCACGCCTCGTTACCGAACCAACTGTCAACGGCCGCTGTCGACTACAGGAATCGCGTAGCTGAATCCAGATCACTGTGCGTCGTACTGCTGTATAGCGCCGACACAAACTTTCTCCAGATGATGTCCGGCTCTCCCAGCCGGAAACCGTAAAAGCCATCCTGCCCGTTATTGTTTTCCCGAAGGGCCAGCGAGCGGAAGCATGAAACATCGGCACGTCCCAACTGAATTTTCGTATCGCACCAGATATTGAGCGGCAAATTGTTCTGCGCTTTTGCCTGGAATCCGTAGCGCGACACCTCAATCACTTCGATCGCCACCTTTTCTTCCTTGCCGTCTGCCGTGTGATAGCTGATCCGCGCTGGACACTTGACCGAAAATCTCTGGTGGCGCCGAACCGGGACATCATCCGCATTCGCTGAAAGCGCAGGCAAAACGGCGCGGTACTGCGGTAAATCGTAAATCGTGTGCAGCAGCGCCTTCTTCCGCTCGCTCAGGCTTTCAAACGTCTTTGTCCTGATATTGAAGAAGTGATCGAGGAGTTCCGGCGTCAATACCGGATCATTCGTCGTGAAAAAGCGCCGATTCGGAAACTGGATGTTGGGCAGCTTCACCTGCGTGAAGTACGCATAGAGATTCCGGTGCGGCGGCTTGTTGGCATAGTGCCTCTTGAAAACGTCAAGCGCCTCCTTGAGATCCAGCGTCGCACCAATCGCCGGGGCACCATTCACGAAATCATAGCTTTCCACCATAGTTGCCGTCAGCCGCTTGAAAAACAGCAGAGATTCATACATTTCGATATGACTCGGGTTGACCGCGATGACCAGGTGCCGGGTGTCAAAAAACGTCGTGCAGTATTCGTACATGAACTTCATCAACGGAAACAGAATACTACCGCCCGTTTTCCGGAAGCGACGATGGACAGCAAGAGCAGACACCTCGGCAATCAACCCCTCCTTCTCGCGCACGGAATTCAAATCGAATATTTTCTGCAGCGGTACCCCGAGCGCACTTTCCCGAACAAGGGAGATGGTCCCGACGACTTCGCCGTCGTACTTGGCGCAAAGTGTGGTCGTCGTTGGCAGGGCGTGATAGATCGTAACCCGCATCCCGGAGGGGTCTGGCTTCATGAAGCCGCTATCGACGTAAGCATCGTGAAGCACGGCAAAACAGGCTTCGAGCTCTTCCTTCGTCTCGGCAATCTTCAGTTGAAGACGGGAACTCGGCGCCGGATTGCAATCCGCAAACGAACGATAGACTTTGAAACGCTGATTCCTCGGAAGCCAGGAGATCAGCTTTCTTACCGATACGTGCAGAAACTTACGTACGAGCAAGCCAACTCGTTTCAGCATTTCGCCCCTTCCCCCTGAGTTGATACCGTAATCATAGTACGCTCGCACCGAAAACAAAGCCGAAGCCGGATTGAAGCACGGATCATCGCGGCCCTGACGCCTATCGACTCACGACAGACCTCGCGAGAAGCTCGGCGGCGAATTGCTTGCGTTCGCAGCTATTCCGCGTTGCGCATCAGGTCCGAAAGATAACGCACCGGCACGGCAAAGCTAATTCCTGAAGGCTGAGACAGGACCGACTCCTTGGTGCTTTTCACAAAGACCATGTTGATGATCCCGATGACTTCTCCACTGTCGATCTCGACCAAAGGGCCACCGCTATTGCCTGGATAGGCCGTCCCGTCCAGTTGATACACTTCGAATGAACCCTCTTTCAATCGCTTGATGACTTTTTCGTTCAGTTGCTGAGCAGTCGGACTCGGCAAAGCGATCGGGGTAATCGCGGAGATGATTCCTCGATGCGTCACCGACGAGAACCCAAGCACGCCGCCAATCGGAAAGCCCATGAAAGCGATTGACTGACCTTCCCTCACCCGCGCCGGGTTCTGCAGTGTCATCGCCGGCATCGGATCGCCACCGATGCTCAATAGTGCGAGATCGTGTGACCGGTCGCGCACGACGACTTTTGCCAGTCGCAATTGAGATGCGGACGTTTGTACAGCCAATGATTCGCCGTTGGCCGAATCGATGATCTCAGGCACCACATGTGCATTCGTCGCGATCTGATTGCCGTTGCCGATCACGAACCCGGTACCGCGCATCGAAAACGCCGGACTTCGCGTTTTTGAATAGGTTCCGACGACGACGACTGAGGGTTTGATCGCCTGAACCAGGTCGGGCAATTCGGCCGATTGCACACCCGAGGCGCAAAGCGACGAAAGCAGCGACAGTCCGGCCGCTAGAGATCGGACAGATTCAAGTAAAACGCGCATCAGAACCTCCTTCCTGGTTCAAGTCGCATTTGCGACTCGAATTTTTGGCAGTTCGGGCGATGGAGTGGTTACTTCCGGATTGAAGGGGTGGATTTCTTTCTTGAAGATGCCAAGGATGCGCTTAACGTAGCCACGTGTTTCGGCGTAAGGCGGTACGCCACGATAGCGGTTCACGGCACCTTCGCCCGCGTTGTAGGCCGCAGCGACGAGCGCGACATCGCCTTCGAAGTAGGCCAGAAGCCATCTCAGGTACGACATTCCACCCCGGATATTCTGTTCGGGATCGAACGGCTTCCTGACATTGAAACGCAAGGATGTTTCCGGTATCAGTTGCATCAAGCCCTGCGCATTTTTGGGCGAAACGGCGGTCGATTCGAAATTCGATTCTGCCTTGATGACTGCCATCACCAGGCGTGGACTCACGCCGTACTCCGGCGCCAGCTTTCTCACCAACTCGACGACTTGCTTTCGCGCGGGACTCGCCAGAAATTCGTCAGCATCCGGTCCGATCTCATCGTCAACGACGCGCATGCACTCGGGCGCCGGAGCCACAGAATCTCCGACAAAGCGCAGCATCTTTTGCGCTTGCTGATGCCCGACTGCAGCAGCGAGCTTGAAGAAGTACGCGGCGGTCTCATCACTTCGTTCAACACCGCGGCCGTTCGCATACATCCAGCCGAGGCTGAATTGGGCCTCGGCATCGCCATAGCGGGCGCCATCACAATACAAACGGGCCGCGCGGAGCGGATCTTTCGGAACACCTTCGCCGTGTTCATAGGATCTCGCTTCGACGCGCAGCGATTCCAGTTCAAGCGAAGAAGGATCCTGATCACGCTGAAACGCATTCGCGCGGGAGACAGCGAACAAGCCGATCAGCATCGCCAGTGCGGCGAGTGAAAATCGGACAGGTCTGTCTTCCCGGCGATCCATGATTTATGGCCTTATTGAGAAGCATCGGCAAATTGCCGGATATACCAAGGCATCGCCTCGCTGATACCCTGTTCGATCCGGTGCGTTGGTCGGTAGCCAAGGAGACGCTGAGCCTTGGAGATATCGGCCTGCGAATGGCGAACATCACCGGGACGGAAGTCCCGATAGGCCGGCATCGTCTTGGCGAGATGAAGTCCCTCCTGGCCGAGACTATCGCTTAACAGTTCGAACAGTCGGTTCAATGAGGTGCGACCATCGACCGCGACGTTGTAGACCTGATTGATCGCTTCCGGATTCTCCGTCGTTGCCGCGAGCAGATTCGCCTGAACGGCATTCTCGACGAAACAAAAATCCCGGCTCGTTTCGCCATCACCGTTGATCAGCACCTCCTTGCCAAGAAGCAAGGCTTTCGCCCACAAGGGAATGACCGCCGCGTAGGCGCCCTGAGGATCCTGTCGCGGGCCGAATACATTGAAATACCTCAAGCCAATGGACGCGAAGCCATAGCATCGCGCAAAAACTTCCGCATAGAGTTCGTTCACCAGCTTGGTCACGGCATACGGCGAAAGCGGACGACCAATCTTGTCCTCGACCTTCGGCAGATCCGGATGGTCGCCATACGTTGAACTGGACGCCGCATAGACAAAACGCCTGACCTTGGCGTCCCGCGCGGCGACCAGCATATTCAGGAATCCGTCAATGTTCGACGCGTTCGTCGCCAGTGGATCGGCCAGCGAGCGGGGAACCGAACCCAATGCAGCCTGGTGCAACACATAGTCGACACCTCGACAAGCCTCGTTGCAGGCAGCCGGATCGCGTATATCGGCTTCGATGAACTGAAAAGCCTGCCACTGCCCGGACGAAACCGAGGCCTTCACTTCGTCGAGATTCCGTTGGTATCCGGTCGAGAAATTGTCAAGGCCGACCACGTTTTGATCGAGCTTGAGCAAGGTCTCAACCAGATGCGAACCGATAAAGCCGGCGCAGCCGGTCACCAGCCAGCGCGAAGAGCCCGACTTCAAACGCTCCTTGAGTTCGTCGAACACCGGATTTACAAACGCCACACGGTCACTCCTTCTGAAACCAGCTGCGCTTCGTCAAACATGCTCTTGACGTCGGTCAGCACACCACCCTTTTGCAGCTTCGCCACGTAGTCGGTCAGCGGACGATTCCTGAATTCCTTATGGGCCACGGCGGCGACGATTGCCGCGGCAGGCGGCAAATCGTCCCAGTCGGTCAGAGAAACGCCATACTCATGCTGCGCTTCCGCCGCATCGGCCACCGGCTCATGAACAATCACATTGGCTCCGTACGACTGGAGTTCGCGAACGACGTCGATGACTCTCGAATTGCGCAGATCAGGACAATCCTCCTTGAAGGTAAGGCCCAGAACAATAATCGGCGCGTCCTTGACCATCCATCCGTTCCGGATGAGATTTTTGACCGTCTGCTCGGCGATAAATTTCCCCATCCCGTCATTGATACGCCGGCCAGCAAGAATGACATCCGGGTGATACCCCATCTTCTCCGCCTTGTAGGTCAGATAGTACGGATCGACGCCGATACAGTGTCCGCCGACCAGACCAGGCCGGAAGGGCAGGAAATTCCATTTGCTGCCAGCCGCCTGCAGCACCTCCAGGGTATCGATTCCTATACGGTCGAAAATGATCGCCAGTTCGTTCATCAGCGCAATGTTGAGGTCACGCTGCGTGTTCTCGATGACTTTGGCCGCTTCCGCCACCTTGATGCTCGACGCCGGGTAGACGCCCGCAGTAATGACGCTCCCGTAAACTTGCTTGACGCGCTCCAGCGTCTCGGGCGTGTCGCCTGAAACGACCTTGACGATCTTGGTCAAAGTCCGCTCTTTGTCGCCCGGATTGATACGCTCAGGCGAATAGCCGACAAAGAAGTCCTTCTTCCACTTGAGCCCGGAGTGCTTCTCGATGATCGGGATGCACACTTCTTCGGTCGCGCCGGGATAGACGGTCGATTCGAATACGACCGTCGCGCCGCGCTTCAGGTTTTTCCCCACGGATTCCGATGAACCGACGAGCGGGCGAAAATCGGGCTGGTGTGCATCATCAACGGGTGTGGGCACGGCAACGATAATGAAGTCCGCTTCAGCCAACACTCCCGGATCAGCCGATAACTCGAGATGAACCGCGGCCTTCAGGTCTTCCGTACTGACTTCACCGGTTGGATCGACGCCCTCCTTGTAGCTGGCGATCTTGCGCGCCGACAGATCGAAACCGATCGTTCGGCCCTTCTTGCCGAACTCAACCGCCAGAGGCAATCCGACGTAACCCAACCCGACAACGGCAACCACACTCATCAATGACTCCATCCCGAAAAATATCTCATCAAAAGCTCCTGCCGAAGACGCCGGACCGCGTAAGTCCCGGTCTCCCGGCTCAGAAGCCACGCAATTCCAGCCCCAAATGACCGAGCAATTCCTTCCTACAGACTCTGCCGCAATTTTTCCGCCTCGGCATGCGCCGGGAACTTGTCACCAAGCTTCGCCAGTTCGTCGAGTTCCTTCTTCGCTTCATCTTTCTTCCCGGTTTTCACCAGCGCTTTCGCAAGATTGAAGCGGATCATGGCATTCTGCGGCGCTTGGTTGCTGGCCTTCTGCAGCAGTTCAACGCCACGCTCGGCATCACCTTTGTCGACCAGCATCACGCCCAGCGTATCCATGACCGCCGGTTGTTCGGGTGCCAATTTGAATGCCTTCTCAGCGTACTCGATCGCCTTTGGATCCTTCATCTGATCCAGACTCCAAGCCAGGTTATTCAGCATCGCCGGATTGTTCGGCTGCGCTTCGACCAGCGCGCGGTAGTGTTTGCTCGCCGAAGCATAGTCTTTGCGGCTGTTCGCCGACTCAGCCAGGTAAAGCCTGAATTGCATGTCCTTGGCGTGGTCGCCGATCCAGCTCGCTGCAAATTTGTCGGCCTCTGCGGCCTTTCCGCCGGCCATCAACACTGCGTGCAGTTTCACTGCCAGTTCGGTCGCACCTGTTTGTTTGATACCGGCGCGGAAAACATCCGCCGCCTCGTTCCACGATTTCTTCAAGACATAAGCATCACCTTCCAGCACGTAGCCGACCGCCGCCTTCGGGCGCTGCTTCTGTACTTCCCTGGCCACGGCCAGCGCCTCGGAGGTGCGACCCGCATCAAGCTCAAGCATCATGATTCCGCGCTGCGCCTCAAGCGAATCGGCTTTGACCGAAAGCGCCTTGCGCAAACTTTGCATCGCCGCTTCCTTGTTCTTTGCCGCCACGTGAATCTCGGCCATACGCAGAAAGGGTTGCGGTGAATCCGGCCGCAGATTCGCCAGCTTGCCGTAGGTCGCCAGTGCCTGATTGAAATCCTCAGCCGCCTGTTGCGCACGCCCGGCCGCATCGAGAATTTCAGGGCGATCAGGCAAGACGGCAAGCGCATCCTGCGCCGCCGCAACCGCCTTCTTGGCATCTTTGGCGCCCAGATGCAGGCCAATCAGCGCCAGCCGCGGCGTCGCCTCCGCCGGATGCGCCACGATCGCCTTGTCGATCAAAGCCGCCACTTCCTCGCTCTTTCCGCCGGTCTTCGCATGTAACTCGGCCAGTGCGAGCATGGCTTGCAGGTTCTTTGCATCCTTGGACAGGACAGCCTCGAACCGCTTCTTCGCCTCAACCGGTTTCTTCTCCGCCAAGTCAAGATTGGCCAGACTGGCAGCCGCCGGGAAATAGGCTGGATTCTTCGCCAAGGCGTCCTCAAAGCCCTTCCGGGCGCCAGCCAGATCGCCCTTGCCAAGCATTGCCGTGCCGCGCAATTGCAGCGCCAGCGGACTGTCCGGCTGTTTCTTGTCGAGCGAATCAATCGATTTCAGCGCCAGATCGAACTGCCGCTTCCTCAGCTGCGAGGAAATCAACGCCATATCGGCCGTGATACCGGTATCGACCAGAGCAATCTTCTCCAACTCGCGGTATGCCGTTTCGGAATCGCCCTTGGCCAGATACGAGAGCGCGACCGAGGTTTGCTTGGCCTTGTTCTCCGGATCGAGCGCCGCGGCTTTGGAAAAATAGTCCCCCGCCTTCTCCGCATCGCCGTTCTGCATAAATACTTCGCCAGCCAATGCCAGCATGCTCGAATCCTGGTCAATCTTGTCCAGAACAGGCTGCAGGGTCGAAAGCGCCTTGGCCGGTTGCGCACTACGCAGATAGGTCGCAATCAGGACGCGTCTCGCCATTCCCAGTTCAGGTGTCTTTGGCAGGACCTTGAGAAGTTTCGACTCTGCCGCCGAGTACGACCTCAACTCATAGTCGATGGCGCCGGCAAGCTGGAGACCCAGCGTGCTGTCAGGGATGAATTTCAGATGCTGCTGAAGGCTTTCCTGCGCCGCCTTGAAGTTCTTCTGCCGATAGAAAAGCTGTGCCTGCAGGAAGCTTGTCTGCGGATGCGACGGCGCGATTTTCTTCAAGGCTTCGAGTTGTTTCCCAGCGTCTTCAAGGCTGCCCGACTCAAGGGCGCGCGCGATGAGCGCAGAATGCGCCGGCAGATAGTCGGGCTTGATTTCCAGGACCTTGCGATAGGCGTCGGTGGCACCACTGGCATCGCCCTTGGCGGCGAGGATGACACCCTTGAGTTGCAAAGCTTCATAGAGCTTGGGATTCGTTTCCAGGCTTGAATCAAGCAAGGCCAAAGCCCCGTCGAGATCGCGATTGCTCGCCTTGATCCGGGCCTGGCCGATCAAGGCCTGGCCGTAGCCGGGAACGGCTGCGATCGCTGCGTCAAAAGCCGTTTGCGCGGCATCAACTTTCCCCTCCATCAAATAGGCCTGCCCGACGGTCGACTGCAAGGCAGCCTTGCTTTCCGGCGTGGTCAGCTCGGTTTTTGCGAGCTCGTCGGTGATTTTCCGGGGCTGCCCCAGCATCAAAAAGGTTTGGGCCATCAACGGCACCAGCTGATCAGCGTGATACTTCAGATCGGCCGCCTTGCGCAGTTCAACTTCGGCCGCTGTGGGATTGCCACTCTCCAGCATCGCCCTGCCCAACAGGAAACGCGCTTCTGCCAGATCGGGGTTGCTCTGCAGTGCGTTCTTGAGCTGGATTACAGCCGCCTTGTCATCATTCTTTTCCAGGTAGGCCTTGGCCGAAGCGACCATGGATTCGGCCGTTTCACCACCACAGCCAGCGAGAATCAGAGCGGCGACGAGCGTAGAAAGCGCTGTTTTACGTATCGTTTTACGAGTAGTCATAAATATCCCGTCAAAGAGGGGCAAAGCGTTAATTCGAAAGGCTGTCCTTGAATCACTTTAGACCATAGCGGTGCATGAGATCGTAGAGCGTCGGACGACTCACTCCCAGCATTTCCGCTGCCTTGAGCACATTTCCATCCGACCGCGAAAGCGCCGCGA
>JAGNOM010000309.1 GCA_017990155.1 Propionivibrio sp.
ACGGCGGCGGCAAGCACGGCGTCTTTACCGACCGCGTCGGCGCGCTGACCAACGACTTCTTCGTCAATCTCACCGACATGGCCTACACCTGGAAACCTACCGGCCGCAACAGCTACGCCATCGTCGATCGTGCCAGCGGCGCGACCCAATGGACGGCCACCCGGGTCGATCTGGTCTTCGGCTCGAACTCGGTGCTGCGGGCCTACGCCGAGGTTTATGCGCAGGACGATAACCAGGCCAAATTCGTGCAGGACTTCGTTGCTGCCTGGGCGAAGGTGATGAACGCCGATCGTTTCGATCTGGCCTGATCATCTGAAAGCGAGCCCCTCACGTCGCAAGTCAGCGCGATGTGAGGGGCTTTTTGTGGTCGCGAATCAGACCGGATACGTCAGCCAGACCATCTGGTACGGCGACAGCCGGATTCCCCGGTGCGGCGAGTACGCGGAGTTGCCGATCAGGTCGATCATCGATTCGGGCATTGCGGCGAGCGTGGCGCCGTTGACGATCTGCTCGACTTCGCTGAAGTTGCCGAGCACCAGCAGTCGCGATGGATCCCCCTGGCGACGGTCGCCGCGCAGGTAGCCCAGGACCGACGGATTGTGCGTCCAGAACGACGTCAGATGGCCGCCTTCGAGCGCGGGCAGATGCTTGCGCAGGGCGATCAGGCGTTGCAGTCCCGAGAATATCCGGCCGGCGTCGGTGCTCGGGTCGCCGCGTTGTTCGTAGCGTGCCGCATCGCGCGCCGGACGGTGTACCCAGCGGCTGTCGCCGGCTTTGCCTGGATCGTTGATATAGCCGGGATCGTTGAGCGTGCCGACTTCGTCGCCGAGGTAGATGAGCGGGATGCCGCCGGAAGAAAACACGACGCCGTACATCAGCAGCAGCCGGGCGACGGCGTGCGGGTCGTGCTGCTCGAGGCCGCACAGCGAGGCGGCGGTGCCGCTGATGCGGCAGTCGCCGGTCGTCGGGTTGTCCTGGAAGGGAACGCCGCGCGCGAAGCTGCCGGGGAAGCGATTGACGAAGTAGCGGTTGAGGAACTGGCGGTGGTCGAAACCGTTGATGCCGAAGTGGATGGCGTCCTCGTCGGCGAAGGTCCAGCCGATGTCGTCGTGGCTGCGCACGTAGTTTACCCAGGCGGCGCCGTCCGGCAGGTTGTGGCGGTGTTCGAGCGCCTGCTGCAGCAGATTGACCTCTCGCGTGGCCAGCGAATTCCAGAGCAGCGCCATTTGCAGCGGGTTGTACGAGACCTGGCATTCTTCCGCCGAAATATAGCTGACCACGTCGTCCGGGTGCACGATGGCTTCGGATTTGAACATCAGCGACGGCGCGGCGATGCGGGCCAGCGCGTTGTAGGCGCGCAGCAGGTTGTGCGCCTGCGGCAAATTCTCGCAGGCGGTGCCCAGCTGCTTCCAGATGAAGGCGACGGCGTCCATGCGCAGGAATTCGACGCCGAGGTTGGCGATGAACAGCATCTCGCCGGCCATTGCCTCGAACACGGCCGGATTGCTGTAGTTGAGATCCCACTGGTAGCTGTGGAAGGTCGTCCAAACCCAGCGGCCGTCGGCGAGTTGCGAGAATGCGCCGGGATGCTCGTCGGGGAAGATCTCGCGCAGCGTCTTCTCGTAATCGTCGGGTTGCGCGCGGTCGGGGAAGATGTAGAAGAAGTCCTTGTAGCGCGGCTCGCCGGCCAGCGCGCCGCGCGCCCATTCGTGCTCGTCGGACGTGTGGTTGAAAACGAAGTCGAGCACCAGCGAAATACCTTCCTTGCGCAGCTTGCCAGCCAAGCGCCGCAGGTCGCCGATCTTGCCGAGCGACGGCTTGGTCGCGCGATAGCTGCTCACCGCGTAGCCGCCGTCGCTGTGCGGCTCGGGGCAAAGGAAGGGCGGCATCAGGTGCAGGTAGGTGAGGCCGAGTTCCTTGAAGTAAGGAATCTGCGCCTCGACGCCCTTGAAGGTGCCGGCGTAGAGATCGACGTAGCAGACGCCGCCGAGCATTTCGCGTGACTCGAACCAGTGCGGATGCGCCTCGTGGTCGGCATCGCGCGCCTTGAGGTCGTCGGGGCGCTCGACCCAGGCCTTGAAGGCGACGTCGAGCAGTTCGACGAGGAAGGACTCGAAGTCGCCGCGCACGCCGTAGAGGTTGGAGAGTTCGTCGCGCAGATCGAGCACGTGCGCGCGCAGGCGTGCGTCGAAAGCCGGCCAGTGTTCGTGCGCACCGTGGCGGGATTCGAGCGCGTCGCGCAGGCGTTCGAGCTGTCGGTCAGGCGCTTTCCATAGCGCTTTGGATTTTGCTTCCACCAAGATCCCCACGATGCCTCCTCACGTTTTGTATGAATAGAGCGACGCCCGAGTATGCGCCTGGACAGACAGGAAATTCGCCCAAACGTTGCACCCTGAACAGGGCCGGCCGGTCGCGATAGTTCGACCGGCGAACTCTAGCGGTTGGCCGCGTGGCTGTCCACTGAACGGCTACGAAATGCAGATGAAAAAAGGGCGCGGCTCGTTGCCACGCCCTTTTTCGACGATCGATTTGACCGCGGGTGCTTACCGGTGGCGGTTGCCGCTGTGGTGCGAGCCGGAGCCCGATTTGGCGGTTCCGCCCGGATGGGCGCCCGGCGCTCGTGGTGCATTGCCGCGCGGGGCGCCGCCGCGTGGACGACCGCCGCCCGGAGCGCGCTGACCGCCGCGTGCGCCGGATGAGCGCATCAGGATCGGCTCGGCACGAATCGATGGGTCCGGTTCGAAGCCGGGGTAGCTCAGTTCTTCGATGTCCTTCTTGAGCAGGCGCTCGATATCGTTCAGCAGCTTCTTCTCATCGACACAGACCAGCGAGACGGCCTGACCTTCAGTGCCGGCGCGGCCGGTACGGCCGATGCGGTGGACGTAGTCTTCGGCGACGTTCGGCAGTTCGAAATTGACGACGTGCGGCAGCTCGTTGATGTCGATGCCGCGCGCGGCGATGTCGGTCGCCACCAGCACGTGCAGTTTGCCGCTCTTGAAGTTGGCGAGCGCGCGCGTGCGGGCGTTCTGGCTCTTGTTGCCGTGGATTACGTCGGCCTCGATGCCGGACTTGACCAGCTTCTCGGCCAGCCCGTTGGCGCCCCACTTGGTGCGCGTGAACACGAGCACCTGATACCAGCCCTTTTCGCGGATCAACTCGACGAGCAGGTCGCGCTTGCGTTCGCGATCGACCTTGTAGACGTATTGCGTCACGAGCTCGGATGCCGTGTTGCGTCGTTCCGATTCGACGTATTCCGGTGCGGTCAGGAACTTGCTGGCGAGTTCGCGGATTTCGTCCGAGAACGTTGCCGAGAACAGCAGCGTCTGGCGCTTCTTCGGCACTAGCGCGAGGACGCGCTTGATGTCGTGGATGAAGCCCATGTCGAGCATGCGGTCGGCTTCATCGAGCACCAGGACTTCGACGCCGGAAAGATCGACATTGCGTTGCTGCGCGTGATCGAGCAGGCGGCCCGGCGTGGCGACGAGAATGTCGACGCCCTTCCTGAGTGCCGAAATCTGCGGGTTCATGCTGACGCCGCCAAAGATCACGAGCGACTTGAAGGGCAGGTGTGCGCCGTAAGTGGCAACACTCTCGCCGACCTGCGCCGCGAGTTCGCGCGTCGGCGTCAGGATCAGCACGCGAATCTTGCGTGGCCCGGTGGCGGTGGTCTTGGCCTGAGCCAGACGGTTGAGGATCGGCAGCGTGAAGCCGGCGGTCTTGCCGGTGCCGGTTTGCGCGCAGGCCATCAGGTCGTTTCCTTCGAGGACGACGGGGATGGCCTGGGCCTGGATCGGGGTGGGTGTTTCGTAGCCTTGGTCGGCGATGGCGCGAAGGATCTCGGGCACGAGACCCAGTTCAGTAAATTTCAAGCGTGAAGGCTCCATGCGTCTGCCCTGCGTGCGTGACGAATCACCAATGCACGAACCAGTCTGGACAAACAGTTTGGTAGGGGTGGGTCAGGCCGGGCA
>JAGNOM010000060.1 GCA_017990155.1 Propionivibrio sp.
ACGGCCGCTCGTCGGTAAGGCGCGCGATGAATCTGCCCGAGCTATGCATCCGCCGTCCGGTCATGACGACGTTGCTGATGGCGGCATTCATCATCTTCGGCATCATTTCCTACCGCGCGTTGCCCGTGTCCGAACTGCCGAACGTCGATTTTCCGACGATTTCGGTCAGCGCCAGCCTGCCGGGTGCGTCGCCGGAGACGATGGCCGCCGCGGTCGCAACGCCGCTCGAAGGGCAGTTCTCGACGATCGCAGGTCTCGACTCGATGAGTTCGACGAGCGCGCAGGGGACGACGTCGATCACATTGCAGTTTTCGCTCGACCGGAACATTGACGCCGCCGCGCAGGATGTGCAGTCGGCGATCGCCGCCGCGCAGCGCAAGCTGCCGTCGAGCATGACCTCGCCGCCGTCGTTCCGCAAGGTCAATCCCGCCGACTCGCCGATCTTCTTCATCGCCCTCTCGTCGCCGGCGCTGCCGCTGCCGGTCGTCAATGAGTACGCGGAAACGCAGTTGGCTCAGCGCTTGTCGACCGTTGCCGGCGTCGCGCAGGTCCTGGTGTTCGGTTCGCAGAAGTACGCCGTCCGGATTCGCGCCAATCCGGACCAGCTTGTGGCACGCGACCTCGGTATCGACGAGTTGCAGAAATCGATCGCCCAGGCCAACGTCAATCAGCCGCTCGGTGTGTTCGACGGCGTGCGGCAGAGCTTTTCGATCAAGGACAACGGACAGTTGCAAACCGCGGCCGATTACCGGCCGCTGATCGTCGCCTGGCGCAACGGCGCGCCGATCCGGCTGGAGGATGTGGCGACGCCGATCGACGGCGTCGAAAACCAGCGCATCGCCAGCTGGAACGTCGACAAGCGCGCCATCGTGCTCGCCATCCAGCGCCAGCCCGGCGCCAACACCATCGAGACCGTTCGCGCGATACAGAAGATCCTGCCGAGTTTCCAGGCCAACCTGCCAGCGGCGATCGAGATGACGACGCTCTACGATCGCAGCATCTCGATCAGCGAGAGCATTCACGATGTGCAAATCACGTTGATCATTGCCGGCTTCCTGGTCATCCTCGTCATCCTGCTCTTCCTGCGTAACCTGTCCGCCACCGCCATTCCGGCGCTGGCATTGCCGATTTCCGTGATTGGTACCTTTGCCGCGATGTATTCGCTCGGCTTCAGCCTCGACAACCTCTCGTTGCTGGCGCTGACACTCGCGGTCGGCTTCGTCGTTGACGACGCAATCGTCATGCTCGAGAACATCATCCGCCACGTCGAACGCGGCGAAACGCCAATGCAGGCGGCGATCAAGGGGTCGCGCGAGATCGGCTTCACGATCATTTCGATGACCGTCTCGCTGATCGCGGTGTTCATCCCCGTGCTCTTCATGAGCGGCATCGTCGGACGTCTGCTGCATGAGTTCGCAGTAACCATTTGCGCGGCGATTCTTGTTTCGGGTGTCGTTTCACTGACATTGACGCCGATGCTCTGTAGCCGCTACCTGCGCCATACGAAGCCGGAGGAGCATGGCCGCGTCTTCCGCCTCTTCGAGCGTTTCTTTGACGGATTGCTCAAGATCTACGATACGACCCTGCGCGTCGCCATGGCACACCCGCGCACCGTGCTCGCTGGCTTTCTCGCCACGGTCGTTTTTAGCGCCATGCTTTTCTCGTCGATCCCCAAGGGATTCCTGCCGAGCGGCGACAGCGGGCAGATCACCGCCTCGACCGAAGGCGCCCAGGACACTTCCTTCGCCGCCATGGTCGAGCGCCAGCGCGCCGTGGCGGCGATCATCGCGCAGGACCCGAACATCCGCTCGTTCATGTCGTCGGTGGGCGGCGGCGGGCCGCGTGCGACGGGCAATACCGGATCGCTGAATCTGATGTTGAAGCCGCGCGGCGAACGAGAACTCTCGGCCGACGAGATCATCCAGCAGTTGCGCCCCAAACTCGCGGCGGTCCCCGGCATCCGGGTCTACATGCAGAATCCGCCGGCGATCCGCATCGGCGGTCAGCAGACGTCGTCGCTCTATCAATACACGCTGCAAAGTACCGACCTCAAGGAGCTCTATCACTGGACCGAAGTTCTGCTCGGCGAGATCCGTCAGTTGCCCGGTTTCGTCGACGTCACCAGCAACCTCAACAACCAGCGGCCGGTCGTCGAAATCCAGGTCGACCGCGACAAGATCGCCAGCTACGGCTTGACCTTTGCGCAGGTCGAGGACGCGCTGCAAAGCGCCTTCGGCTCACGTCAGATATCGACGATCTACGGCGCGGCCAGTCAGCATCAGGTGATTCTTGAGGTCGCCCCGGAATACCAGACCGACCCGTCGATGCTCGCGCGCATCCACGTCCGGGCGTCCAACGGCAAACTGATCCCGCTCGATACCGTCACGCACGTTCGCCGCTCGACCGAGGCGTTGACCGTCAACCATCAGGGTCAGCTGCCCTCGGTCACCATCTCCTTCAACCTTCAGCCCGGCGTCTCGCTCGGCGAGGCGGTGGATCGGATCAAGGCGCAAGAGCGCGAACTGCGCCTTCCGGCGTCACTGAATACCAGCCTGCAAGGAACGGCTCAGGCCTTTGAAGCCTCGCTGCAAGGACTCGGCATCCTGCTGCTGATCGCCGTGCTCGTCGTCTATCTCGTACTCGGCATCCTCTACGAGAGCTTCATCCACCCGCTGACGATTCTTTCCGGCCTGCCTTCGGCGGCGCTCGGCGCGCTGATCACGCTGCTGATCTTCCGCGTCGACCTCAGCCTCTACGCCTTCGTCGGCGTCATCATGCTGATCGGTATCGTCAAGAAGAACGCGATCATGATGATCGACTTCGCGCTCGATCGACAGCGCAACGAGAAGATGCCGGCGCGCGAGGCGATCTACCAGGCCTGTCTGATCCGCTTCCGCCCGATCATGATGACAACCATGGCCGCGCTGGTCGGTACGCTGCCGATCGCGCTCGGCTGGGGGGCCGGGGCCGAAGTTCGGCAGCCGCTGGGTCTCGCCGTCGTCGGCGGCTTGTTGCTCTCGCAGATGCTGACGCTCTACCTGACCCCGGTGGTCTATCTTTACCTCGACCGATTCACGCGCAAGGAACAGGAAGCGCACGCCGCTTTCGAAGCCGACTAGGCGCAACGCATTCATTCAAGACACCATGGCCGCCAACCAAAAGACTCCGCTCGCCAGCCTGCGCATCGACAAATGGCTGTGGTGTGCCCGCTTCTTCAAAACACGCTCGCTCGCCACGCAGGCGATTCATGGCGGCCACGTCAAGCTCAACGGCTACACCGTCAAACCGGCACGCGATCTGCGCGTTGGCGACGTGCTCGACATCGCCATCGGTGAGGTGAAGTGGACCGTAGCCGTGTGCGGCCTGAACGACCAGCGCCGCCCGGCCAGCGAGGCGCAACTGCTCTACGCCGAAACGCCGGAGGGCAGCGCCCGGCGCGAAGCGGCGAAGGAAGCGCATAAGTTCGCGCCCAACCCTGGCAGTGACCTGCGTGGCCGTCCGACGAAGAAGGCACGGCGCCAGATTCGCGGCTTCAACGAGATTTTCTGAACATCCGCGATTGCCCTCCGCCGCCTTGGCGGCAGACAAACGCCCGAACCTTTTCGATAGACTTTTCATGTTCCGCACACTCAATACCACCGCGCTGTGGACCATCACGCTGGCTGCCGCCGGCATCCTGATGATCAGCATGGGCGCGCGCCAGTCGATCGGCCTGTTTCTCGCGCCACTCAACGCCAGTACCGGACTCGGCATCGCCTCGATCAGCCTGGCGATGGCCATTGGTCAGTTTGCCTGGGGCGCCGTGCAGCCGATCGCCGGCGCCGTTGCCGACCGCTACGGGCCGGGACGTGTGCTGTTCGCCGGCCTTGTACTGCTTGCCTTGGGCAGCGCGGTCACGCCGTTCATGAACAGCACCTGGGGACTCGTCGTTTCGCTGGGGATGTTGTCGGCAGTCGGTTCGGGCGCGAGCAGCTTTTCTGTCCTGATCGGCGCGGCGGCCAATCGTCTGCCACTGGAGAGCCGCGGCGCGGCGTCGGGCATCATCAACGCTGGCGGCTCCTTTGGCCAGTTCATCTTTGCACCCGTGTTGCAGAAGCTGATTCAGGTCGTCGGCTGGATGGGCGCAATGTGGGCTCTTGCCGCCGTGACGCTGGCCGCGTTGCCGCTTGTCCGCGTCGTCGCGCAGCCGATCGAGTCGCCGCACAAGGCCGCCGCTGCGGCGGGGCCAGGCCTGCGCCGCAGCGTCATCGATGCGATGCGCGACCGCAGCTACCTGCTACTGCACGCCGGCTTCTTTACCTGCGGCTTCCACATTGCCTTCCTTGTCACGCATCTGCCGGGCGAGGTCAATCTCTGCGGACTGACGCCGTCCGTCGCCAGCTGGTCGCTGGCCATCATCGGCGCCGCCAACATCGTCGGCAGCCTGTTTGCCGGCTCGTGCGTCGCGCGCTATCGCAGCAAGTACGTGCTGTTCTGGATGTACGGCTCGCGCGCCGTGATGATCGCGCTCTACCTGCTGGCGCCGCGCACCGATCTCACCTTCTACATCTTCGCCTTCGGCTTGGGCTTTACGTGGCTGGCCACCGTACCGCCGACGGCGGCCATCGTCGGCAAGTTGTTCGGCGTGCGTTACCTCGGCACGCTGTTTGGTCTCACACTGCTCTCGCATCAGATCGGCGGCTTTCTCGGCGCCTGGCTCGGCGGCCTCTCGATCACGCGTTTTGGCGATTATTCGTGGATGTGGTACGCCGACATGGTGCTGGCCGGCCTTGCGGCGCTGGTCAACCTGCCGATCCGCGAGGCACGGGTCATGCGGGTACAACACGCATGAAGAGCGCGCGCTCCGAATTTCTTGCCGTGCGCGGCCGGCGCTATCACCTCCGAATCTGGGGCGAGGATGCTGCGCCGACGCTCTTTTTCCTGCACGGCTGGGGCGACGTCAGCGCATCTTTCCAGTTCGTCGTTGATGCGCTGCCGGGTAACTGGCGGATCGTCGCGCCGGACTGGCGCGGATTCGGCCTCACACAATGGAACGACGGGCCGTACTGGTTCCCGGACTACATCGCCGACCTCGATGCATTGCTCGAGCTCTACTCGCCGGATCAACCCGCCCGTATCGTCGGCCACAGCATGGGCGCCATCGTCGCCAGCCTCTACGCCGGCATCCGGCCCGAGCGCGTATCGCGCTTTGCCAATTTGGAGGGTTTCGGTCTCTGGGTCTCGGCGCCCGGCGAAACGCCCGACCGCTTCGATACCTGGCTTAGACAGATCCGTGACGACAACTCATCGTTCCGCCATTACGCGCAGCGCGAGGATTTCGCCAAACGCATGCGCGGCGACAATCCGCGCCTGACGGCCGAGCGCGCTACCTTCATCGCCGAACACGCGACACAGGCCACGAACGGCGGCTTCGTCTTTGCCGGCGACCCGCGCCATCGCTGGATCAACCCGGTGCTCTATCCGCTCGACGAAGCCAAGGCCTGCTGGCGCCGGGTGACTGCGCCGACGCTGTGGGTCGCCGGCCGGGATTCAGTGATCATGAAGCCCTTCGCCGCCAATCCCGACGACTATCAGGCGCGCATGAACTGCTTCGCCAAAGTCCGCGAAGTGCTGATCGACGACTGCGGACACAACCTGCATCACGACCAGCCGGAACAACTCGCTGCCCGGCTGGGTGAATTCCTCGCGGAATAAAACAGCGCTACAAGACGAAGCGCGAGAGATCTTCGTTCTTGGCCAGTTCGGTCAGGCGGCTATCGACGTACTCGGCATCAATCCTGATCGCCTCCGCACCCTTGCTGCCGGCGCTGAACGACACTTCCTCAAGCAACCGCTCCATCACCGTGTACAGCCGGCGCGCGCCGATGTTCTCGGTGCGCTCATTGACTGACCAGGCCACTTCGGCCAGACGCTGAATCCCTTCCGGCGTGAATTCGAGCGAAACGCCTTCGGTCTCCATCAGCGCCTGATACTGCATCGTCAGACAGGCGTCGGTCTGCGTCAGGATGCGTTCGAAATCGGCCACAGTCAGCGAATCAAGTTCGACACGAATCGGGAAGCGCCCCTGCAATTCCGGGATCAGATCCGACGGCTTGGCCAGATGAAAGGCACCGCTGGCGATGAATAGCACATGATCGGTGCGGATCATGCCGTACTTGGTCGACACCGTCGTGCCTTCGACGAGCGGCAACAGGTCGCGCTGCACGCCCTGGCGCGAAACGTCGGCGCCGTGCGAATCGCTGCGCGAGGTGATCTTGTCTATCTCGTCGAGAAAGACGATGCCGTTCTGTTCGACGTTGCGCACCGCTTCGAGCTTCACTTCCTCGTCATTGACCAGCTTGCCGGCCTCTTCATCGACGAGCAGCTTGCGCGCCTCGCTGATCTTCAGCTTGCGCGACTTCTTGCGCGCCCCGCCCATGTTCTGGAACATGCCCTGGATTTGCGTCGTCAGCTCTTCCATCCCCGGCGGCGCGAAAATCTCGGCCTGCATCGACGGTCCGGCGACCTCGATTTCGATCTCCTTGTCGTCGAGTTCGCCCTCGCGCAGCTTCTTGCGAAACTTCTGGCGCGTCGCGTTCTCGTCGGCCGGTTGCGTATCGTTGTAGAAACCGCCCTTGGCCGGCGGCAGCAGCACGTCGAGGATGCGATCCTCCGCGGCATCCTCGGCACGGATGCGCACGGCCTTCATCGCCTCTTCGCGGCCATTCTTGATGGCGATTTCGGCGAGATCACGGATGATCGTTTCGACATCGCGGCCGACATAGCCGACCTCGGTGAACTTCGTCGCCTCGATCTTGATGAACGGCGCGTTGGCCAGCCGCGCCAGGCGACGTGCGATCTCGGTCTTGCCGACGCCGGTCGGTCCGATCATCAGGATGTTCTTCGGCGTAATTTCCTGGCGCAACGGTTCGCCGACCTGCGCGCGCCGCCAGCGGTTGCGCAGCGCAATCGCCACGGCCTTCTTCGCCTTTCCCTGGCCGACGATGTGCTTGTCGAGTTCGTGAACGATTTCCTGCGGAGTCATTTGCGTCATGGCAATCCTGCACTATCAAACGGGAACAAGGGCGTTATGTTCTCATCGTCCCATCGCTGTGGCAAACTCATGCAACTTGGCTGACTGGAGTTGTGAATGAAAACACGCGCGCTGTGCCTGTCTCCCGGACGCGTCGCTCCCGGGATGACGCTTGCCAAGGCCATCACCGACCGTGATGGCAACACGCTTCTCGCCTCCGGCACCATGCTCGATTCCGAAATGCTCGACCGCCTGATTCGCCGTGGTGTTGAAGCGATCACCGTGCTGGTTGTCGACCCGCGCGATGCCGAAACCATCGCCAACGATCTGGCAGCCGCCGAAGCCCGCGTCGATTACATTTTTCGCGACACCGGCAGCCCATCGCGGAATACGCTGCGCCAGACAATCCTTGCCTACCGGCTGGAGAATGCGCGATGAGCGCGCCGCAGCTCGAAGGCCTTGGCGCCTGGACCGACAAACTCCCCTCGCTGCCGGAGGTCGTGCATCACCTGATGCGCTCCCTCAGCGACGAGAGCGCCGATATAGACACCCTCGCGCACCACATCAATTCGGACCCGGTCATCGTCGCGCGTCTTCTGGCTGCCGCCAATTCGGTCGGGTCCGGGCTATCGACGCGGATCTATTCGGCCAAGCAAGCTTTCCTCGTGCTTGGCGCCAACCGTGTCGCCAGCATCATCCTGGCGTCGGCGCTGAGCCACCGTTTCGACCAGCAGGGTTCGGGCTTCGACGCGCGCCTGCTGTGGCGCCACTCGCTCGGCGTCGCCGCCTGCGCACAGGTCATCGCGGAAGAATGCGGATTCAATCCGGACATGGCCTTCACCGGCGGCCTGCTGCACGATATCGGGCAACTGCTGATGCATACCGCCAGTCCTGCCGACTACCAGCATGTGCTCGAACTCAGGAAGACAGACGATATCGCGCTGCTCGACGCCGAGCGTTCGATATTCGGCTATAGCCATACCGATGCCGGCCGCACACTGGCCATCGCATGGAAATTGCCGGAGGAAATCGTCGAGGCGATTGTTGCCCACCACGAGCCCGACGAGTTGGGCAGCGAGATCGGAAATCTGATCCACGTCAGCGAAGTGCTGAGCCACGCGCTGGACCTCGGCGAACAACCGAACAATCGCGTTTCGGAGCTATCCGATCTCGCCTGCGCCAGCCTCGGTCTTTCCTGGCCGAAGCTGTCGACACGATTTGCCGAAATCGAAGCGCGTTACGATGGATTCAGCGTGGCGCTGGGAATTTGACGCCCGGAGCGACGGACAATCAGTCGAGCGTCTCGATCGTGAAGTTGTGGTTGGTGTAAATGCAAAGATCGCCGGCAATCTCGAGCGACTTGCGGATCACCTCGGCCGGTTCAATCTCCGTATTTTCGATCAGTGCCCGCGCCGCTGATTGGGCGAAAGCCCCACCGGAACCGATGGCTACGATGCCTTGTTCCGGTTCGAGCACGTCGCCGTTGCCGGTGATGACCAGCGAGTTGTCGCGATCGGCCACCGCCAGCATTGCCTCGAGGCGACGCAGCGCACGATCGCTGCGCCAGTCCTTGGCGAGCTCGACGGCCGAACGCAGCAGATTGCCCTGATGCTTGTCGAGCTTTGCTTCAAAGCGTTCGAACAGTGTGAACGCGTCCGCCGTGCCGCCGGCAAAGCCGGCCAGAATCCGCCCCTGATGGATCAGCCGAACCTTGCGCGCACTGGCCTTGATGACGATGTTACCGAGCGTCACCTGGCCATCGCCACCCATGGCGACGCGATTGCCTCGACGCACGGACAGAATGGTCGTGCCGTGATATTGCTCCATGGATACGTCCTAGTGTTTTTCGAAAATGATGGCCGCGACGGCCGTCAGGCCAACCACGCCGAAGAGTTCGGCGACCAGATGATTGGGGTGGTGGAAGACGATCTGCCGCCCCGTGCGTTTGACGGAGCTCAAGATATTGAGCATGGCGCCAGCGCTGATGAAATCCATGCGCCGCAGCGTGTCGCAGCCGATGACGAGCGGGTTGTGCATCTCGGCATAGGCCGCCAGGTCGGTAAAACGCGAAGACTTGATTTCGCCGGTCAAGGTGTAAACATCCGCATCGAGCGTGTGGTCGGACGATTGCGGTTTTTCTTCCGGCTCGGGTTGGGCTACGCGTTTTGCCTCCCACGACGGCGGCGAAACCTCGAACGTCACGGCGTAGTTGATCGCCGCGTCTTCGAACGCCTCGTGCTGGCCCTGTAATTGCAGCAGTTCGATGAGAAGAAGCCAGCAGTCCTGATTCTCGGGGACGCCCACTTCGACACAGGCTTCGATCAGCGATAGAACGGATTCCCGCCCCAGCAGTTCGATTTCCCGCTTTGCCTTCTTCGCCCGTTGCAGGTTGTCAAGAAGTAGGCCGCAGCCGCCAGCGTCTACGCGCTTCACCTTTGACAGGTCCAGCCTAAGCTTCGGGTTCTTGTCGAGCGCCTGCTGGATCGACTCGAACGCGGCAGAGTTATCACCGGTCAGCTCGCCGCGAAACAACAAGCTGCCTACAACGACTTCCTTGGTATTGGATTTCGAACGAGCGACCGAAGTGTCGCGCCAGGCTGGCGGACTCTTTTCGAAGGTGCGAACGAAATCGATCTCGAGCGCCTCGAATGGTGCCTTCTGTCCAAGCAGGCGATAGAGGTCAAAAAGCATCAGCCACAAGCGCTCGCCTTGCCCGGCCTGATGGCTGCGAACGGCGTTTTCCAGACCGGCGCGGGCGGCATCGTCCTGGCCGTTGGCGAAGAGAACGGCTGCCTCCTCGGCCGCCGCGTCGATCGGGTCGACGTCGCCCTCGATCTGGAAGTCAGGCGAACTTTCGCTGAAGACAAAGTCGGAAAACTCAATCAGCGAGTTCGTGTCCTTGCTGCTTTCACCCGCCGACTCAACGCGCTCGGGCGGCGCCTTCGACTCCACGGCGATTTCTTCTTTCGGCCGAGGCACGGCGGCCGGTTTGGCCACCATTTTTTCCGGCGCTTTTTTGAAGAAAGAAAAGACCATACCCGTGGCGAGGATCAGAGAATGATGAAATGGACTCTTGTTTTAACACATCGCCCAACGCACTGCAATTTGTCGCACCGAGGTTTCATCGTCGTGCTTTCATCGGGTGTTCATGGATTCTGGCGAATCGGGCGGCGTATCGTCGGCACCGCAATTGGCGCAGCATCCATGCAAGTCGAAATCGGCGCGCAAAAGAGAGAAACCGTCCGGCATGGCAGGTGGGGCCGGGGGCGGCTGGTCGATGCAGAATACCTTCCCGCAACTATCGCAACGAAAATGGACGTGCTTGGCGTGTTCGCTTTCCGCCGCGACGGAAAAACGGAATACGCGATTGGCGTCGGCGTTCTTGTGTGCGAGGCCGCTTTCGACCAGCCAGTCGAGCACGCGATAAAGCGTCACGCGATCAAGCGCCGATTCTCCGAGTGCCTGCTCGATCTGGTTGTGACTCAGCGCCCCCGGCGTCGAACGCAACAACTGCAGGACGCGGATGCGCGCCGGCGTCGCGCGTGCGCCGCAACGCCTTATTTGCGAAGCAACGGAATCGGTATCGAGGGCGGAAAGCGACACGGGAAAGCCTGCCAGTGGGGAATCGTCCGATTAGACCACAGCCGCGAAAACAGATGCAACCCGGTTGCAAATTGAAGGCGCTGTCGTCCAGCCGACCAGGCTACTTGCGCTTGGCCCGCGGATGCGCCGAATCATAGACCTTTGCCAGATGCTGAAAATCGAGATGCGTATAGACCTGCGTCGAGGCGATGCTGGCGTGGCCGAGCATTTCCTGGACGGCGCGCAGGTCCCCCGACGATTGCAGGAGGTGTGACGCAAACGAGTGCCGCAACATGTGCGGATGGACGTGCGTTGGCAAACCCTGGGCGACGGCGAGTCGGGTCAGCTGCTCCTCGATCACGCGCGGGTTGATGCGCCGGCCTCTTTGGCCGACGAACAGCGCGGTTTCCTCGGGCAAGGCGATTTCGTTCCGGCGACCGATCCAGGCTTCGATGGCCGACTGCGCCTTGCTTCCTACCGGCACCAGGCGCGGCTTGTTGCGCTTGCCGAGGACGCGCACCTCGCCATTCCGGACGTCCTCAAGGCACGTCAGATCGAGCATCGCCAGTTCCGACAGGCGCAAACCGGACGAGTAAAAGAGCTCGAACATCGCTCGGTCGCGAACGGCCAAGCCTTCGTCGGACGAGCCGTCGAGCAGTCGATTGGCCTCGTCGGGGGAAAGGACCTTCGGTAGCCGTTTCGGACTTTTGGGGGCGCGAACGCCTTCAACCGGATTGATCGCCGTTTCTCCACGATGGCCGAGCCAGCGATAGAAACCGCGCCAAGCCGAAAGCATGCGAGCGAGCGAACGTCCGCCCAAGCCGCGCGCGTGCAGTTGCGCGATGAAACGACGAATGTGATGCGATCCGACCGCGGAGAGCCCGCCGATATCGCGCGTTTCATCGATCAGCGCGCAGAGGACGCGCAGGTCACGCCCGTAGTTGCTGACCGTGTGCGGCGACTGCCGACGTTGTTGCGCGAGCTCGTCGAGATAGCGGACGACTGGGTCGGGCAAGGTCATTGAAGACTTGCAATGGAGTCAACGGATCAGCGCAAAACCCGCGCCAACGCCGCCGACGCCATTTCACCGAGGCGTTCGAGATAGAGCG
>JAGNOM010000061.1 GCA_017990155.1 Propionivibrio sp.
CGATACGCTCGCGCGCCGACAACACGCCCTTGGCGTGCATCGCTTCGAGCTTCTCGGGCTTGATGTGGTTGATGATCTTCTCGCGCCGTTTGCGCAAGAGGTCTAATAGTTCCGGCTTGATGGTCATATCGGCGATTTCGTTGGTGAGAATAAGGAGGCTGCGGTCAGCGCGTCCCAACGAACGTGGACTGGGCGCCTGACATGGCACGAAAACCGGAGCGATGATACGCACGCACGCCCACACGAGAACTAGGGTTACCCCTAGTTCTCCCGGGCGCTGATGGCGCGTTGAAGGATGCGGGACGAGAGAGCGAACGCCCTCGCCCTGAATGGAAGGGGGTCGAGCTGAACTACACCGACAGAAGCTTCACCACCAAGACAGCAAGGCTCGAAGTTTCACCAAGAAGTACGCGTGGCGCACTTCGGGTAATTTGGCTGCCTCGGTGGTTCGTTTCGATCCCCGGGGGATAACTGGCTGACTTACTCGCCAAGCGCCTCGGCGACGGCGCGCTGGAAGATCGCCTCGTCCGGCTTGATGCCCGTCCACGTCTCGAACAGCTGCATCGCCAGTTGCACCAGCATTTCAACGCCGTCGACCACCGGGCAGCCGAGATTTCGAGCTGCCGTGAGGAACGGCGTGAGGCGCGGATTGGTAATGACGTCGACCGCGGTCGTCGACGGACTCAGACTGCTCCAGTCCAGCGGAACTGGTTCGCACGCGGGCGCGCACCCGAGATGGGTGGCGTTCATCAGAATGCCGGTGCCTTCCGGCACGCGCACGGCACCGTCCCACTGTTGCCAAGCCGTCGGGATGCCGGCAACGCGATGCACCAGATCGGCGACTTCCCGGCCCTGATCTTCACGCCGCGTGACGACGGTGAGATGCGCAGCACCGGCCCAGCCGAGCTCGACGGCCATGGCGCGCCCGGCGCCACCGGCTCCGAGCATCACGACGCGCTTGCCGGCGATCGGCGTCACCTTGTTGATCGCCTTGACGACGCCCTTGCCGTCGTTGTTGTGCCCGATCAGGCGCCCATTTTCATTGGTCACCCAGTTGGCCGCGCCGATCGCCTTTGCGTCGTCGTCGATGGCATCAAGAAACGGAATCGCGGCGATCTTGTACGGCACGGTGATGCCGTAACCACGGAAGCCCAAAGCGCGAGTACCGGCGATGGCGGCGCCAAGATCCTCGGCCGCGACGTCGCACTTCCAGAATTGCCAGTGCAGCCCGTAATGGGCATAGACGGCGTCGAACATTCGGTCGATGGGATTCTCGGCCACCGGATGGCCCAGCATCCCGGTCATCTGCTTCTGGGGAGGCAACTGCGCGGTCATTGCAAACTCCTTGTTTGAGGTTTTGGACGGGCGTTGGCAGGAGGATATCCATGCTAAACCTATGGATAATATCGCCCCCGCCCACGCGCCTGGCGTCTATTTTCTCAACAGCGATGGCGGAGCCGGCCAGCGCGCCGAGCCGCGAGCGACAAACCCGTCGCCGTCATTGATCCATATTGGTGCGTTCTTGCGCGGACGCTGGCGGGGAATTAACGCCGGTCGCGACGACGATCGTCGCGTGATCCGCGGCGTGAGCCTTGTTCCCATCGACCATCATTCTGGCGCCAGCGGTCACCATCACGCTCCCAGCGGTGCGGAACCCAGTGGTATCCACGCCGTGGCGCCTTCCAGTGGCCAGGCACCCATTCATGATGCCGGCCGGTCCAGCTCCAGAACCCGCCGATCCAGACCTGCCCGACGACCGGCGGATATCCAACGTATTCGACCCGTGGCGGGGGCGGCGCAACGACAACCGGTTCGCCGTAGTCGTACGGCCCGTTCGCGGGGACGATCGCACAACCGCCCGTGATCGCGGCAGCGGCCACCAAGGCGTAAAGGATTCGGTTTTTCATGAGCGAGCCTCCGTTAGTTCCGACGATGTGTAGGTAACTAACGGGAGTCGTACCGATAAGCTGACCAAACCGCTCGTGCTTTACAAACTGTTGCAGTTTTCAGGTGGCGCGCAGCGGACGACGAGCGTGCTTCAGGGGGTCTTGCTGGCACCGTTTTGGCGAACCAGGCTGACGACGAGCGTAATCACCGTCAGCGGCAGAAGATAGCCGAGCACCGCCACGGACGCGTCCGGCAATTGCTCGAAATGGACTGCGGCCATCACCAGGTAGGCGGTATAGACGACATAGTAGGCAATGAAGACACCGCCTTCCCAACGGGCGATTTCGCGCCCGGTGATCATGACCGGCACGCAGGCGAAGGCGACGGCCAGCATCACCCACAGATCCAGGCTCCGGGTCGCCTCGGAGACGGCAATGCCGCCATCAGAGACCAGACTGGAGAATCCGAGCACGGCAAGAATATTGAAGACGTTGCTGCCGACGACGTTCCCAACGGCAATATCGCGCTGTCCGCGGACTGCGGCGACCAGCGAAGTCGCGATTTCCGGCATCGAGGTACCGATGGCAACGACCGTCAGCCCGATCAACAGGTCACTGACACCAAACATGTGCGCAACGGCAACGGCCGCGTTCACCAGCCACTCGGCACCAAGAACAAGCAAGCCCAGGCCCGCCACCACCAGGAGCAGCTGGACGCTCCAGTGGGAATCCCAGCGACTGTGGGTATCGGGCATTTCTTCGCTGAACTCCGCCTCGACCGCCTTGCTGGCGCGCCGTGACTGGGTAATCAGGAAGACCGTGTAGACGATCACCAGGAAGAACAGCAGCCCACCTTCCAGACGACTGATGCTGCCGTCCAGCGCCAGCACCAGGAACAGCAGGCTGGCGCCGATCATGATTGGAACTTCCTGACGGATGATCTGCTCGTTGACCGCCAGCGGAACGATCAGCGCGCACAGACCCAGAATCAGCAGGATGTTGGCGATGTTGCTGCCGACGATATTGCCGATTGCCAGGTCACCCGTCCCATTCAGCGCAGCGCCGACAGAAACAGCCATTTCCGGCGCGCTGGTGCCGAAAGCGACGATGGTCAGGCCAACCACCAGCGGAGAAATACCAAAGGTCAGCGCCAAACGGGCGGCGCCGCGAACCATCAGCTCTGCCCCCAGCGTCAGGGCGGCGAGGCCGAAGATGAAAAATAGAGAGTTCTCAAGCATGCGTTTTCCTGGGGAATGTCGTGGAGCGTTACGAACCGGTCAGTCACGTCAAACCAACCCGACTCCAAGTATACCGTCGCGACCGCACTCGGCGCTTGAGGCGAAGGCTGACAATCAGGAGCAAGCCACCGCAGGGTGTGCAACGCAAGGCGTTGCGCATCGTTTCAACGCCGTTTCCGCGTGCACCAACAAGACTCTGCGCCCATCAGCCAAGTCCCCACGAACGGCAGACGCGTTCCTGGCTACCCGACCAGCGTCCTCACGGCGCCAGCCGTTCCCGCGTCCATTGCCCGTCCGGCTGCAAACGGTAGGCGATCCGGTCATGCAGGCGCGATGCACGTCCCTGCCAGAACTCCCAATAGTCGGGAACGACACGGTAGCCGCCCCAGTGCGGCGGGCGCGGGGGATGGAGGCCGAACTTGAGGCCGTACTCGGCGGCGCGTGCGACGATCGTGCCGCGCCCGGGAATCACTTCGCTCTGCGGCGACGCCCAGGCGCCAACGCGATGGCCGAGCGGCCGGCTGGCGAAGTAGGCGTCGGATTCCTCTGCAGATGCCTTTTCGACCCGCCCTTCGATGCGCACGACGCGCTCAAGCTCGATCCAGTGAAACTGCAGCGCCGCAAACGGATTGGCTTCAAGCTCGCGCCCCTTGCGACTGTTGTAGTTGGTGTACCAGACGACACCGCGCTCGTCGCAGCCCTTGATCAGTACCGGCCGCGAAGATGGGCGGCCGTTTTCGCCGACCGTTGCCACGGTCATCACGTTGGGCTCCTGGACGCCGATTCTGATCGCTTCTGCCAGCCACTCCTGGAACTGCAGCAGCGGTTCACTGGCGACCTGGTGCTCTTCCAGCGAACCCTGTTCGTAGCTCGTGCGCATGTCGGACAAAGGGGGGACGGGCGGAATCTTGTGGCTCATGACAACTCTCGGCAAAGGACGAAATAAATGGGGCAAGGACGCGGACGACGTTTTCGGCGCTCATTGTGCCTTTTTGTAGGTGCCAATCAACTGCGTTTCGGCAATGACGTGTCCTTGCATCGCCGCCTCCAGCACTTCTTTCGTCGGTATTCCCAAGTCAGGCAGCACGATATCGAGTGCGTAGAGCTTGTGGAAATAGCGGTGGCGCCCGATCGGTGGACACGGGCCGCCGTAACCCGTGCGCTTCCAGTCGTTGATCCCTTCCAGCGTTCCAGCCGGCAAGGCATGAACGGCCTCAGGCAGCGCCACGCAGTTGGCCGGCAGGTTGTACAGCAACCAGTGGACCCAGGTCATGCGCGGATGGGCCGGATCGGGCGCATCCGGATCGTCGACGATCAGCACCAGGCTCTTCGCGCCGGCCGGGACGCCGCGCCACGTCAGCGGCGGGGAAATATCACTGCCCTCGCAGGTGTACAACTTCGGGATCGAATCGTTGTGGGCAAACGCGGCTGAGGTGATGATCATGTCCATGTGGTTCCTCCGATTGATTGAATGACGTCGAGAACGAATCCTCGACCTTCCTTGGCCTACTCAACTACTCATCAACGACGCCGAAACCCTCAAGGGCATCGTAGTCATATTGCTGGCCTTGCTTATTGTTTCCGACCTCTTCGTCGGGCGTGATCGGCTCATCCACGAGGAAAGCCTCCCCGATCGGCGGACCTTCCGTAACCGGCAGGGATAGGCTCGCGGCAACGCTGCCCTCGACCTGAGCGGAAATGTGATTGACCCCGGCCATCACGCCGACCACCGGGTCTTCCGTCAAGACCAGCCACATCTCGTCCGCCGCCGCATCCAGCGACTCGCGGACCTGCGCCGCCATTTCCGGCTGATCGTTCGAATGAGCAATGGCGCCGATACCGACCGCGCCGAGCGAGATCACCAGACCCGCGACGCCGCCGACGGCCGCCGCTGCGGCAGTTGCACCGCCGCTGGCGACAATCCTGGTGGCCAGCTTTTCACCGGCTCGCTTGGCCACCGGAGATATTCGGGCATCTGACAGCGCCGTCCCTTCGCCACCGGCCTCCTTTCTCAGATATGCGAGCAAAGCCGCATAGGCCGGCAGATTCGTTACCGAATCGACGTTGACGACCTGGAACAGAGACGCGTTGTGGTCCGGCGACGCCGACAGCGCAATCGCCGGGATTCCGGCCAGCCGCTTCTCGAATGGGTCGAGTGGCACGCCGTGGCGTAGCGGCAGGTCGCGCAGGCTTTGTCCGAGACGCTGGACGTAGAGATTCGTCGCCTGCACCCTGACCGTATCGGGATTGACCTCCTCGGCCACCGGGCCCAGCACCCGCTCGTGATATTGCACCTGCAGATACCTCGCCAGTTGCTGCACCGCCGGATCGACACCATCACTGCCGCCGAGCTTGTACCAGGCAACCTTGATCGCCAGCCATTGCTGCGTCCAGTAGCCGGTAAACCATGGAATGAAATCGGCCTCGGTCAGGTCATAGACGCGCTCGCGCCAGCGCTCCATGGCGGCGACCGCGTAACTTCTGGCGGTGCCTTTGGCTGCGAGCGATGCCGCGCCGATGTCGCTGTCGACCTGCCACCATGTGCTTTCTGCGACATGAACCGGCGGCGCCTCCTCCGGCGCGAGATCCCGGGTCGCGCAACCCGCCAGCACCACCGCAAGCGCAATGAACGCGAAACGCAGGCCAAGAATCCACCCCACCAACGTCGCGCTCGCTAACGGGCGCCCACGCGACACGGCACATACGCTCGCCGAATACTGGCCGTTGTTCATGCTGACTGACCGTTCCTGATCGCTTCATTGACGGGCACTCGACGGGTTCCCACCCGAGCCTCCACCCTGCGTGGAGAACCCTCTTCAAGTATAGGCAACGAAAACAGAGTCGGCCAAACGACAGGATATTGTGGCGGCATGTGACGAATGTCATTGACTACTTATGACGAATGTCACTTGTCTTTTGCATTTTCAAAGCCTAGCGTTACTCGAGGACATCAACAGACCAATGACAGGGAGAGATTTATGAAGAATCTATCTGCACTTTGCCTGCTTCCGATCGTGGTGAGCTTGTTTGGTTGTGCCTCTCCGGTTCCAGTCGCACAGAATTTTCCGGTTACCTTGCAGAAGGTCGCCAGAACAGCGCATCACTGGGATGTCGTCGCCAATGATGTCGTTGATCAGACCATCACAGCGATCAATTCCACGCCTGTTCTACAAAATAGAGCGATCTTCGTTCCGCGTTTTGCTGACGCGAGTGCTTTTGATGCTTCATTCCGGGATTTTTTGATTACCCATATGGTTAATCGCAAGATGCCGGTCAACGTATGCAACTCGTCGTCATTGCAACAACCGGCCTTCGTGCTGGAAGACCCGGAAGTGCAAATTCACTATGAAGCGCGGATCATTCAGCACCGCGCCGGGGTGCCCGCCTATGTACCGGGATTGTTTACGACGTTGGGCGCCGGCGTTGCGGTGTTGCGTAACGCTGACGCCGCCGACCTGACCCGAGGCGAGGTCAATATCGGAATTATCGGCTTTGGCGCCTTGCTAGACTTGGCCCGAGCCAACGTGGCAGTTCCTACAAGCACCGAGCTTCTGCTGACGACGACCATTGCAGAGAACAACCGGTTCATCATGCGTCGTAGCGATATCTACTATGTGCCTGATGACGATGTGAATTTGTTCGTAGACAGCATTGCGCAGCGCACCACCTGTTCCGACGAAAAGGTCGCTTTATCGGATGAAAATGTCCGGTCCCGCGCGAATGCGCGCTCTGAAGCCAGTCGCGCGGAGATGGTTATCCGGGATATGCGTCGAGTCAATCCTGAGTGGGGGCGGTAACGCGCGTCGTTCTGGGTAAGTGGAACAGGAAACCGGCTCAAATCGCCGGTTTCCTGTTTTTTAATGGCGAAACGACGCCAATGTCTAGGCTCGCTCAACAAGCGGCATGGCTCCCGCGCTATTCGCCTCGGCGGGCACGCCAGTTCTGTGCAAAACCCATGGCATCCGGCAGGAATACCCTGAAGTCGGCCTCGAAACCCTCGGCGTCGGCAAGAAACTCTGCGATGCCACCCGCCAGCTGATTGGCGCGGCGCAGTCGATAGACCGCCATGCGATCGATCGCTTCATCGACTGCGTCGACGTACCGGTAGGACGAAAGCCAATCATGGGCGCGCATCCGGACCGCAACGTCCCGCCCCTTCTCGGGAAGGAATTCGGAGAAGTCATCCAGCGACGCATAGAGCTGAGCCGTGTAGTTCTCGAGCGCTCCGGGCCCGTAGTCGCCCCAGTCGCGCGCCAGCAGGTGGTCGTAGAACAGGTCGACCAGCACACCGCTCACCCTCCGCCGCAACGGGCTGACGCGGGCGCGGCTGGCGATGAAGGCCGGATGCCGGTCGGCGAAGCTGTCGATGGCGCGATGCAGCGCGACGCCGGAGGCCAGTTCGGGCGGCAGGCCTGCCGGCAGGAGTCCCTTGACGAAGTCGCCCATCAAACCACCGATCCGGTCGGCCTCGGCGTCTCCAGCAAGCAGGGCATGGGCAAGGAAATTCACGCAGGTCTCCGGCATCTAGCGCGTTTTAACGCACGTTCAGGTTTGATTGGCAGCGGCCCCGATTTGTTCGCGCGGCGCGCAAATAGCCCGTCAGAGCCCGTCGTCCGTGCTCTTGCGCGGCGGCCACGCCGGAATACGCCAGCCGCGCAGCACGGCGAGCAGACGCAGGCCGGTGATGGCGGCGATGCTGAGCGTCGTCGACAGGTGCGGCGCGACGTCGAGTGCGTGCAGGACGAGGTACAACGAGCAGCCGATGAAGGCGCACAGCGTGTACGGGATGTGGTCGTGAAAGACCTTGGGAATCTCGTTGCACAGCACGTCGCGCAGTACGCCGCCAAAGACGGCGGTGATCGCGCCCATCAGCACAGAAACAACCGGCGGCATACCGGCGACGACGGCGAGCGATGTGCCGGAGATGGCGAACAGGCCGAGTCCGGCGGCGTCGGCGATTTCCATGATCCAGTCGACGAGCTGATGCCGGCGCGCGCGCAGCACGAGCGGCGCGGTGAGCGTGAGCAACAGCACGAGCCAGATGTATTCGTGATGCTGCACCCAGAACAGCGGCCGACGGTCGAGCAGCACGTCGCGCAGGGTGCCGCCGCCAAATGCGCTGACAAAGGTGACCGACAGCACGCCGATGATGTCCATTCTCTTCCGCGCCGACTCGATCAGGCCGGAAAGCGCAAAGGCGAAGGTGGCGGCGACTTCGATGGCGATCAGGATGGATTCAAGTTTCATGGTGTTTGCTGTGATTCCCCAGCGATTCCGTTCGCAAATCCCGGCAACAGGGATTGCTCGGCTGAGGTTGGTTGCAGTGTGAGTCTGAAAATATACCGTGCCATCGACGGCCTCGGTGCCGGGGCGAGACATATTTTTGACTGCGGTGGTCGTGCCGGCAAGCAGCTTGCGGTGCCGCCGGAACTCGGCGTCGCACATGATCTCCAATGGACGATTGCAGACTTTCGGCAGAGGGTCATTTCGCCGATCGATCTGTTTCAAGGTTCCAAGGGCAAGCACACAAAGGAGTTCGCCATGGCCGATAGCGCGTCTTCCGGCAAGACCCTTCTCGAACGGCTGCAGCTTGTCGTGAGCATCGTCCTCGCGCTCGCCGCCGGGTATTCCGCGTGGCAGATGAACGTGACGGAAAAGTCGCTGAAAGAAACCGAGCGCAGCCTGAAGACCCGCGAATCCGAGCGCAAGGATTCCGAGGAAACCCGTGCGAATCGGGAAAGCGTCGAGAAGAAGCAGTTGCTGGTCTATGACGCAGTCGTCAAGTCCCTGGAAGGCGGCGATCCGAAAAAGCAGAGCGTCTCAAAGGCCTTGGTAACTGCACTGCTGGAGGACCCGTTGCGCACCGAACTGCTGGTCGTTCTGACCACGTCGGCGGCGCCCGAAATCAAGAAGGAAGCGCAGGCGACCATCGCCCAGGAGAGCACGTTCAAGGCGGAAGAGCACGTCGTGCGCGCAGAGCCAAGGGCGAAGCCGACCGACTGGGCCGATTGGGATTTCGACATCTTCTGGTGCGAGCGCTCAGGCAGCGCGGCGCAGGCGCAGGCCGAGAAGATGAAGAAGCAGCTGGAAGCCGAAGGCGCCAAGGGACGAATCCGCGTGCGCCTGCTGCCCGATTCGATCAACGACCGTCCGGGCTACCAGCACGCCGGCTACGTCGTGCGCTACAACGCCGGCGAGGAGGAACAGTCGAACCGGCTCAAGGCGCTCGGCGACCCGATCGTAGGCTCGGCCGACGCGTTCGCCGCATCGATTTCCTATCAACCGACGCCCTGGTATCTAAGCGCCTTTCTCTGTCCGCTGCGCGCCGCCGCCTAACGCGCCGAGAACCGGTATTCGATGCAGCCCGTGTAGAACTCGCCCGGCTTGATGCTCGTCGACGGGTACTCCGGGTGATTCGGCGAATCAGGGAAGCGTGACGGTTCCAGACAGAAACCGCCGCGGAAGACGAAGGCCCGGCCGTCCTTACCGGCGTCGACCGGCAGCTTGCCTGCGAGGTTGTTGCCGGTGAAGAACTGCACGCCCGGCTCGCTGCTCCACACTTCGAGCTGTCGGCCCGAGGCCGGGTGGTAGGCGCGCGCGGCGAAGTCGAGGCTGCCGTCGGCGCCTTGCCGGTTGAGGATGAAGTGATGGTCGAAACCGTTGGCGCGGCGGACTTGCTCGTCGTCGAGCGCGAGTCCGGCGGCGACACTGCGTGGCGCGCGGAAATCGAGCGCCGAACCGTCCACGCTGCGGAATTCGCCGGCCGGAAAGCCGCCGTCGTCCAGCGCGATGAAGCGCTCGGCGTTGATCGTGATCTCGGTGTCGAGCACCGGCGTCGTCGGGTCGGCGCCGAGGTTGAAGAAGGTGTGGTTGGTGAAGTTGGCGACGGTTTCCTTGTCGACGGCGGCCGCGCTCCATTCCATGCGCAGCGCGTTGTCGTCGGTGACGCGGTAGATCACGCGCACCGGCAACGTCCCCGGATAGCCTTCCTCACCGTCCCGGAACAGGTACATCAGTTCCAGGCTGCTGTCGTCGAGCTGTCGCGCGGCGAACACGCGGAAGCGCGAGCCGCGCGTTCCGCCGTGCAGGCTGTGCTGACCGGCGTTGACGCTCAGCGCGACGGCTTCTCCGTTCAACTCAAAACGCGCATTGCGGATGCGGTTGGCGAAACGCCCGATGAACGCGCCCATCGATGGCTGGCCGGCGATCACGGCGTCGATGCTGTCGTAGCCGAGCGCCACGTCGCCGATCTCGCCGCTTCGATCCGGCACAAGAATCTGCTCGACCTTGCCGCCGTAATTGGTGATCTTGACGATCATGCCCTTGCGGTTGCGCAGCGCGTAGAGCGCCACAGGCAGACCGTCGACGGTCGTATTGAATCGGTTTGCGTCCAGTTCCAGCGTCGCTGCCATGCTCGATTCCTCAGAAAGAGTGTTCCCTCGCGCCTGCACCAACGCGGCGCACCAATGGAATTTGTTATCTACAACTGACTAATTGTAGAACACCAGTTCTTTTCTGCGGAAATTTTCAGAACTCAGAAGCGCACTGTCAGGAATCGCCCCACTCGCGGAGGAATTGACTGACAAAGTCCTCCATGTAGCGATGGCGTTCCTCGGCCAGCGCACGGCCGCTCGCGGTATTCATCCGATCCTTCAGAAGCAACAGTTTCTCGTGGAAATGGTTGATGCTGCTGCCGCGTGCCGCCTTGTACGCCGCCGCCGTCTGATGCGCCACCGGCGCCACCTCGGGGTCATGGATCAGGCGGCCGTCGTGGCCGCCGTAGGCGAAACAGCGCGCGATGCCGATGGCGCCGATCGCGTCCAGGCGGTCGGCGTCCTGTACGCATTGGCCTTCCAGCGAGCGCATCTCGTTGCGCACCCCGGCGCCCTTGAACGACACGGCCGCAACGATCGCGACGACCGCCTCGATGATGCGGCGCGGCGCGCCTTCCTGCACCAGCAGGCGCTCGGCCTCGCGTGGGCCGACCGCCTCGTCGCCGCCGTGGAACTTCCAGTCGGCGATGTCGTGGAGCAGCGCGCCCAACTCGGCCACTTCCATGTTCGCGCCTTCGGCGGCGGCAATCTGCCGCGCGAGTTTCCAGACGCGACGGATATGGTGCCAGTCGTGCCCCGAGCTTTCCGAGAGAAACTTTGCCCTGACGTGTTCGGCGACGCGCGCAACGAGGTCCAGCTGATTTTCCACAAGCATGTCCATGGTGATTCCTGATTCGATTGAAGGGAAACGGTAAATCGGCGGCTATCGCCGCCGCTCGTCGTAAAAGTACGGCAGCAGCGCTTTGGCCGCCTCGATCCGGTGTTCGGCGCACGCTGCGGGATCGTTCATCACCGCCAGCAGAAAACTCTTCGGGTCTGTGAACGCGCCGGCTTGATTCAGGCCAGAACCCGACCCGGATTGCGGCCGAACGCGCTCTTCTACGTCGCTCACGGCTTTGGCCGGCGGCGCAAGGTGTACCAGCGCGCCCTGAAAGTCTTCGCGCCGAATGCTCCGCAGGCTGGCCAGCAGATCGGCCTGGCGATCGG
>JAGNOM010000310.1 GCA_017990155.1 Propionivibrio sp.
GCCAGGATCACCGGCAAGGTCGCGCCGATGATGGTCATCGACATGCCAAAGATGGTGAAAACTGCAAAGAGCAGTACGAATAGCGCGCGGTGATGGCGTTCGATGAGGGGCATGGCGCGATTCTAAGGCCAAAATGCAGGTTGGCTGAATCGTGGCGCATCAAAAAACTGGTAGCATGAAGCCAGCGCCTCGGATCAGAAACGGCCCAAGAAGTGGCCTGCTTGGGCCGTTGAGATGAGGTGTGGGCGAGAAATCGGGTGGTATACGAGTAATTGTATTTTATTGGGTATGGTTCGATGAATACTGTCGTTCGTTTTGGTGATTCCGAGGAGCGATCCTCCAAGCAAAAGGCGTTTCGTAAGCAATTCGCGGAGAACCTGAACGCGGCGCTTGATCGGCGTGGGGCAATTCCCTCCGGCTATGGGCGCGTGGTGGGTGTCGCCGAGCTTTTTGGTGTGAGCCAGAATACGGCGGCGAATTGGCTGAAGGGGGATGGGGTTCCGGAGTTGTCGCGTTTGCCGGAGATCGCGGATATTCTCGGGACGACCGTTGAGCAACTTGTGGTGGGTGATCACGGCCAGAGTACGCATGTCATCGACGAGAACTACGTCATGGTCGATATGCATGAAGAAGGAAGTCTTGGCGGGTATTCGTGGTACACCTTGCCGGAGACCCTGCGGAGCTTGGGGTTGCCTAAGGACATCAAGATGTTGCAGGTGTCCAGTGACGATATGGCGCCCTATGTAAGTAGCGGCGACGTCGTCATATACGATCCTCGGGTTCGACGCATACAAGCGAACGGGGTGTTCGTTTTCCAGATCGGCGAACGCTTTGTGGTTCGCCGCGTGCAGCGCGGAATCAAGGGAGATATTCGTCTCAAGTGCGACAATCCCTTGTTTGAGGATGAGGTTTTGGATGAGATGGATCTGGATGAGTCAGCCCAGCAAGGTTCTCGGGTCAGTGTCGCCGGTCAAGTCGTTGGCCGGTTATCGGTCAGTGCTTGACGCAGCGGTTTGTGTGCCGATTTGTGGTGATCTTGAAAGCCATTGATTATCAAGTGATTCGTCCGCTATAATGGCCGGCTTTTCCACCTTGCTCCACCGTTTGCATGGCCGGGGGGCTTCAACCATAAGGAGTGTTCATGCGTCATTATGAGATCGTATTTATTGTCCATCCGGACCAGAGCGAACAGGTTCCCGCGATGGTCGAGCGTTACAAGACGCTCGTGACCACGCATGGCGGACAGATTCACCGTCTTGAAGACTGGGGCCGTCGCCAGTTGGCTTACCCAATCCAGAAACTGCACAAGGCTCACTATGTGCTGATGAACATCGAGTGCAATGGCGAAGTGCTTGCTGAGCTTGAGCATGGCTTCAAGTTCAACGACGCAGTTCTGCGCCACCTGACCATCAAGATGAAGCGTGCTGTGACAACGCCGTCTCCGATGATGAAGGAAGACAAGTCGAAGTCGATGATGGCAGCGGCGCAGGAAGAACCTGTGGTCGAGGCTGGCGAAGTGGCTGCTGGCTGATTGTTGAGGCTCAGCTGAACTGCGTAGAACTGACTGGAATCCTGATCGAGCGCAAATCGCTGCGTTTCACCCCGGCCGCTGTGCCGGTAATGGAATGTGTGATCGCTCATCAGTCGGAACAGGTTGAAGCTGGAGTACGCCGACGCGTTGAATGTGAGATTCATGCGGTCGGGTTGGGCGAAGCGGCCCGATGGCTTCAAGCAGCGACGACGGGGGTAACGGTTCGAGTGACCGGCTTCCTTGCCGCAAAAAGTCAGAGCAGTAAGCAGCTGAGATTGCATGTAACAACGATTGAATTTGTAGAAGGAAATCAAAATGGGTAGGTTCTTCAAGAAGAAGGATGACAAGAACGTCAAAAAACGCGGCAGCGGGATGTTCAAGCGCCGCAAGTTCTGCCGCTTTAGCGCCGAGAAGATGGACGGCATCGACTATAAGGATGTCGATCTGTTCAAGGAATACGTCGCTGAAAACGCCAAGATCATGCCGGCTCGTTTGACGGGCACCAAGGCCGGATATCAGCGCTTGCTGTCGGTTGCCATCAAGCGTGCCCGCTTCCTGGCGCTCTTGCCTTACACCGATAACCACCAATAATCGAGGACACGACGATGCAAATTATTCTGATGGAGAAGGTCGTCAATCTCGGTAACCTCGGCGATCTCGTCAAGGTCAAGGATGGCTATGCACGCAACTTTCTGATCCCGCAAGGCAAGGCCAAGCGCGCTACGCCGGCGGCGATGAAGGAATTCGAAGCCAAGCGTGCTGATCTGGAGAAACTCGCAGCCGAGAAGCTGGCTGAAGCTCAGGCTTTCGCTGCCAAGCTCGAAGGCGTTCTGGTGACGATCGCTCGCAAGGCCGGTGTTGACGGACGGCTGTTTGGCTCCGTGACCAATCATGACGTGGCCGATGGCCTCAAGGTGCTTGGTTTTGATGTCGAGAAGTCCGATGTCCGCATGCCGATGGGACCGCTCAAGGTGGTCGGCGAATCGTCGCTTGAAGTTTCTCTGCATACCGACGTGTTGGCGACCATCAAGGTTGCCGTGGTCGGCGAGCAGTAAAAGTCTCACCTGTAGCACGCGACTCGCAAAAAAAGCCTTGCCTTGGTGCAAGGCTTTTTTGTTTTCAGGGTGCCGTGTTCTGCGGGTAGACTTCTCGCTTCACCCGACCCGTTTCATGTCCCGGAAGTTATATGGCCAAGTCGTTCAATTCAGCTAACTCGAAATTCCAGAAGAACTCGTCGCTTGATCCGGCAATCGCCAGTCTGCGTATTCCACCGCATTCGATTGAAGCCGAGCAGTCGGTACTTGGTGGTCTGCTACTCGACAACGCGGCCTTCGACAAGATTGCCGATCTGGTCGGCGAGGATGACTTCTATCGCGACGAACACAAGCGGATCTATCGCCAGATTCGCAAGCTTCTGGAGCGCAGCAAGCCGGTCGACGTGATCACGGTTGCCGAGAGTCTCGACCTGGCCGGTGAAGGAAATGACACCGGTGGCCTGGCCTATCTTGGCGAACTCGCGGCGAATACGCCGTCAGCGGCCAATATCAGGCGCTATGCCGAAATCGTTCGCGAACGCGCCATCTTGCGCCAGTTGGTGACGGCGGGCGACGAAATTGCCGGGAGCGCCCTGAATCCGCTCGGGCGCGATCCAAAGCAATTGCTCGACGAAGCCGAGGCCAAGGTGTTCGCCATTGCTGAAGGCGGCTTTCGCCAGCAAACCGGGTTTCAGCACATCAATCCACTGTTGACTCAGGTCGTTGAGCGGATCCAGGAACTCCACGATCGCGACAATCCATCCGAGATTACGGGCGTACCGACAGGCTATAACGACCTGGACGCCAAGACGTCGGGGCTGCAACCCGGTGACCTTTTGATCGTGGCCGGTCGCCCGTCGATGGGAAAAACCTCGTTTGCGTTGAACATGGCGGAACACGTGGCCATTGAGGTGGGCTTGCCGGTGGCCGTGTTCTCAATGGAAATGGGCGGTGCGCAGCTTGCGATGCGTATGTTGTCGTCGGTTGGCAAACTCGATGCGCACCGCGTGCGCACGGGGCGTCTGAACGATGACGAGTGGTCGCGCCTGTCGTTCGCACTGGGCAAGATGCACGAAGCGCCGATGTACATCGACGAGACGCCGGCATTGAATCCGATCGATCTGCGTGCGCGCGCACGGCGCTTGCACCGCCAATGTGGCAAGCTCGGTTTGATCGTCATCGACTATCTGCAGCTGATGTCCTCAGCCAACGGCAGTGGAGAAAATCGGGCGACCGAGATCTCCGAGATTTCTCGTGCGCTCAAGGGGTTGGCCAAGGAGTTGAGCGTTCCCGTGATCGCGCTTTCGCAGCT
>JAGNOM010000311.1 GCA_017990155.1 Propionivibrio sp.
CCTGCGCGATCGGTCAACGCTGTATCGCGAGGCGGACGACGGGCGAATCGAGAACGTGTTCATGATGCACGTGATGAATTCCGATGAGGTGACGCACCGGTATTCGATCGCCGCGAGCGGCGTTGACGGTATCGAAATCGCGAGTGAACGGGTCGTCGAGGTGCCGGCGATGTCCAACAAGAACTTCCTCGTCGTCGCATCGGTCGAAGATGGCGTTGTACCAAAAGGATCGAACAAGATTCTCTTCGAGATCCGAGCGTTGAGCGACGATTCTGTCGCCGTCAAGGAAAAGACTACCTTTTACATGCCATGAATAACAGACTGACTTCAACGATCGATCCGTGGTACCGGCACCGATGGCCCTGGCTGCTCATGCTGGGGCCGTTCATTGTGGTCGTCGCTGCCGCAGTGACCGTTTATCTGGCCGTAATCAGCAACGACGGCCTGGTCGATGGCGATTATTACAAGCAAGGCCTGGCGATCAACCAGATCACCGCACGCGATCAAGTCGCTTCACGTCTTGGATTACAGGCTGAATTGATGCTCGGCGCGGATAGCATCCGCGTGCTCGTGTCGTCCAAGGAAGCCGCGGCGCTTCCGGATCATCTCGTCCTTCACTTTACCCACCCGACGCGCTCCGGCGTCGATCAGTCGATCGCGTTGAGTGTCGAACAGGGCCATGGGGGCTTGTATTCGGGAAAGTTCCAGGCGCTCCCCATAGGACGGTGGCACGTCGTTCTTGAGGACGGCGGCAAGGAATGGCGGCTGACGGGTGACTGGAAACCGGACGAAACTGCATCGCTCAAGCTTCTGGCCGATCCGCCAAAGGATGGCGCTTCATCCGGCGGCTGAGGACAATGCTGAAGCGCTGAAGGAAAAGCCTGACTTTCTCGGCGGCTGGCTCCGGGCGTGCGTTCTACACGCTTGGCGGCTATCGGTGTTTGCCGAACTTCTCGACCAGTTGGCTAAGCTTCTGGCTGCGTTCCTTTTCCTGAATCTCGGCCTGTTTTAGTGCCCTGCGGCGTTCAGCATCCTTGCGGAAACGTTCTTTGAGCACTTCGGCGGCGTGGCTGCGATGCGCTTCGGTGACCTCTTCGCCCTGCGTCCCGTCAAGATCGAAGCGGTGGGTCGCTTTCTCCATGCTCTTGAGGTAACGCGACGAGTTCGTGTGTAACCCGAGAGCGATGCGCATCGTCTTGCGGTTGACGTCCGGTTCGCGGGCCAGCAGTTGCTTGTCGATCCCGATCACCAAGGGTTGGCAGTCGCGGAAGACCGCATATTTTTCCTGCAGGGTTTTGACAAGTGCGCGAGCGTTCTGGACCGGGTTGTCAGTCGTGATTTGGGTGTTCATGTGCGATGAAAACTGGATCGGGGAGATCGAGGCAGTTCTGTTTTTTTAATTGGGAGGGCCAGCTTACCACGCCCACCCTGTTAGCGCTTGCTGCGACACAAACAGGATGGGCTGATGATGCCTAGAAATACATGCCGCGCATGATCTGGGCGAAGGCGATCTGGTCCGCCGATGGCTTCTGGGAATCCGCATCCTTGTGCGCTGCCGCGACGGAGTCGGGGAACATGCGGAAGCTGGTGTTCATGATGATCTGCGCCACTTTCGGCATCAGTGAATGGACCAATGCGCCGAAAATTCCGAGGCGTGTCGCGATGCGTACCTGCTTGTGAATGATGGCGTCGACCACCAGATTGGCGGCCTCGTCCGGCGTGAGCGTCGGCACCTGCTCGTAGAGCTTGGTCGGCGAAATCATCGGTGTTTTCACCAGCGGCATGTTGATCGTCGTGAAATCGATCCGACGATCCGCGAATTCCGACGCGGCACAACGCGTCCATGCCTCCATCGCCGCTTTGGACGCGACGTAGGCCGAGAACCTCGGGGCGTTGGTTAACACGCCGATCGACGAAATGTTGATCACGTGCCCCTTCTGCTTGGCGATCATTCCCGGCAGCAAACCCATCGTCAGGCGGAGGGCTCCGAAGTAATTGAGTTCCATCGTCCGCTCGAAATCGTGGAAGCGATCGAACGAATTTTCGATGCCGCGCCGGATCGAACGTCCCGCATTGTTGATCAGGATATCGACGCCGCCGTGCGTTTCATTCAGTGTCTTGACGAGCGCTTCGCAGTCGTCCTTGGAGGCAATGTCGGCCGTGTAGGTATGAATCGTCAGTCCGGCAGCCTCGAATTCACGGCGCGTATCTTCGAGCTTCTGTGCGTCGCGGGCGACAGTGATGGCGATGGCCCCCGCTTCCGCGATCTTGTACAAGGTGGCCTTGCCGATACCGGACGAGCCTCCGGTTACCAGAACGACTCTCCCCTCGACCTGTCCGCGCAGCGTCCGGTCAATGAACAGGTCCGGATCCAGGTGCCGCTCCCAGTAGTCCCACAGCTTCCATGCGTAGGCGTCGAGCTGTGGAACGGCGATATCGGTGCCCTTGAGCACACGCAGGGTTTCGCGGCAATCGAAACGGGTCGGGTAGTTGATGAAGTCGAAAATGCTGTCCGGAAGCCCGAGATCCTTCATGATCGCGTTCTTGATGCGGCGAACCGGCGTCAAGGCGAAAAGCGCCTTGCGGATGTGCTTGGGGATGAACCCGAAGAGCGCGGCGTTGATGCGCATGGTCATCTGCGGCGCATGTGCGGCGCGGGCAAAACTGTTGAGCAGGTCTCCGACGCGCATCGGATGCGGGTCGGTCAGGTGGAAACACTTGCCGTCTTCGTTCTTCAGGTGGGCGATGTGGTCCATCGCCGACACGACAAAATCGACCGGAACGACGTTGATGCGCCCACCCTCGATGCCGATCGTCGGCATCCAGCTCGGCAGTGCCTTGCGCATCTTCTGAATCAGCTTGAAGAAATAGTAAGGGCCGTCGATCTTGTCCATTTCCCCGGTGCGCGAGTCACCAACGACGATGCCAGGACGGAAGATTTGCCAGGGAACCTTGCACTCCTTGCGCACGATCCCTTCCGAATCGTGCTTCGTGCGGAAGTACGGGTTCTCCAGGTTCTCTGCTTCCTCGAACATGTCTTCGCGGAACAGGCCTTCGAACAAGCCGGCCGAAGCGATCGAGCTGACAAGGTGGAAGTGCTTCACGGCGAGTGCGTCGGCGAGGTTGACGGTGTTCCGCGTGCCGTCGACATTGGCGCGCTGCTGCGCTTCGGCACTTGCGTTGAGGTCGTAGACGGCCGCGAGATGGAAGAAGTGCGCGATCTTGCCCTTGAGTTTTCTGATTTCTGACTTCGATACCCCGAGGTTCGGTTCGGACAGGTCGCCTACAATCGGGACGATGCGTGCTTCATCGACTCCCCAGTATTCGCGGAACTCATCAAGGCGGGGGAGTTCTACCGTGCGGACCAGGATATGAACGACGCTTTCAGGGCGCAAAAGAAGTTTGGCAACGAGGCGTTTTCCGATAAAACCCGTAGCGCCAGTAACGAAATAGTTCATCCATGCCTCCCTGTAGTGGATCTTTTCCGACTGCTGGTTTAGAAGGTAATGCCTAGACGTTTAGTGTGTTCCCTCTAGTTATTCTCCCTACAATGCCGTCATGGAGCAAGGGAAACAGCGTTGGTCCGGTATCTGGTAAATCCACTTTCAAGGAGAATGACATGGGCAAGAAATTGAAGGCTTTGGCGGGCGGTCTGACTGAAAATCAGCTTGCTTTGACCGTTAAGGATTCTGCGCAACAAATCTGGCTGGCCGGGCTGGGTGCATTCGCCAAGGCGCAGGAAGAGGGCGGGAAAGTCTTTGAAGCACTTGTCAAGGAAGGTGAGACCATTCAGGCGCGGACGCGCAAGTTGACCGATGAGAAGATCGCCGTCGTTGCCGGTAAAGCGGCGGGAACGTGGGACCGTCTGGAAC
>JAGNOM010000312.1 GCA_017990155.1 Propionivibrio sp.
CCAAGGACGAACTCAAGGCCTGCCTGGACAACTGGGAACGAAGGGATAACGGGATATTGTTCCTCTCGCGAGCCTACAAGCTGAAACCAGGCACCGGCTGGGACGTGCCGCCTGGCATTCTCCATGCTCCCGGATCACTGCTCACCTATGAACCCCAGAGTGCGTCCGACGTTTTCGCAATGTTCCAGAACGTCGTCTGGGAAGCCTACACACCCAAGGAACTGCTGCAGAAGGACATCCCGGAAGACAAGAAGAACGATCTCGACTACTACGTTGACCTGCTTGATTGGGAACTCAATGTAGACCCAGAGTTTTTTGAACACCGCCACATGGTTCCCAAGGCCGTCAAACCGCTCGACGCAATGCGCGCCGAGGGTTACGAGGAATACGATGTCGTCTACAAGGCCGACGCCTTCTCGGCGAAGGAACTCACGATACTTCCGGGCAGATCGGCGTTGATCAAGGATGACGGCCCTTACGGGGCGATCGTCATCCAGGGTCACGGAAAATTCGGCAAACTCGATATCGAATCGCCCGCCCTCATACGCTTCGGCCAGATGACCCATGATGAAGTCTTCGTGACAGCCCAGGCGGCCCAGGAAGGCGTATTGATCACCAACACCAGCCGGACTGACGAGCTCGTCATGCTCAAACACTTCGGTCCGAAGGCTTGAACAAGACGCAGCTCAGGGCCTGGCACGAACTCTCATAGACGAGGTGGCTCGTGCCGCCCCAAATCGAAATGCTTATCTGGAGATTTCCATGAGCAACCCGACGCATAGTCCTGAACAACGTATCTTTCTGGCCCCCGCGCCACGAAGAGTCCACGAAATCCTCGACGAAGGAGATCTTGCCCGACTTGCCCGTCTTGGCAATTTGATCATCCATGACGAAGGCCCGGTGACTGATGCTGTCTTTGCAGAAAAGGCAGCAGACGCCACGATCATCATTGGACAGATTGATCTGCCAAAGGAACGTTTGGAACGTGCGCCAAATCTACGGGCGGTAATCAACGTGGAAGGGAATTTCCTGCCCAACATTGACTACGAACACGCATTTCGCTCAGGCGTACGTGTGTTGAACGTGAGTCCGGTATTTGCCGAGCCGGTCGCGGAGGTTGCCCTCGGGATGGCCTTAAGTCTGGCAAGGGGCATAGATCGCTCGGATCGCCATTTTCGGCAAGGCGTCGAAAAATACGGGCTGGATGCCAACCGTGAGGCTTACTCCCTGTTTCGTCAGAACATCGGGTTCATCGGGATGGGAGATCTGGGCAAGGCGATTCTTCCTCTACTGGCAGCGTTCAAGCCGCGCGTACGCGCGTACGACCCTTGGTTGCCGCCAGAGTATCTCAGGGCGTTGGGATGCGAGCCGGCATCTCTGGACGAGGTGCTAACGAGGTCGCGGGTGACCTTCGTCGTAGCCGGAGTGACGTCGCAAAACCAAGGTTTCCTCGGTGCCAGCGAGTTCGCATCAATGCCCGACGGCGCTTCGTTGGTATTGGTCAGCCGGGCCGGGGTAGTGGACTTTGACGCCATGCTTGATGCCATCGAGAGCGGCCATATCCGTGTTGCCACCGACGTGTTTCCGCAGGAGCCGTTGCCGGCCAATCATCGCGCTCGACGACTCGATGGAATTCTTCTTTCGCCACACCAGGCCGGAGCAATGGATAACGCTTTGCGCCAGATCGGCAAGCTTGCGGTCGCCGACGCAGAACTCATTGCGCGAGGCCTCCCTCCGATCATGTGCAAGGTGGCTCAACCTGAAACGGTGGCCTTGTTCCGTAGCAAGCCGGTAACGAAGAGCTGATCGTCGTGTCGGAATCGCTTGAGCATTCAAGGAACCTCGCTGATTGCATTTTTCTTGGATGGCCTGCTCTCCGTATGCAACAAGGGCCGCTACAGCTGCACGTGGTCCCACAGATTGGCGGACGGCTAATGAGCATCCGCCACAAAGGCGAAGAACTGTGCTTTATCAATCGAGCTCTGGCGGGGAAAAGCCTTCTGGAAGACGGCTCCAACGATGCTGAACTCTGCGGCGACTGGAGTTTCCCACTTTGGGGTGGTGGAAAGACATGGATCGCGCCGGAATCCGCGTGGCCAGGCGGCGTGCCGCACCCTGACCTGGACAGCGGCGCCTATGCTGTTCGCGAAGCCTGGATTAATGAGCATTCCATGGGTGTGCAATTACAAAGCGCGGTCTGTCGACTGTCCGGACTGCAAATCGAACGGCGTATCGAACTTCTTCGCGACAAGATGCACTGGACGGTTACGCAAACGGTCACCAATCTTGGAACGCTTCCCCGTCAGTGCGGTGCGTGGGATGTGCTGATGCTGTGTCGGCCAGCCACGGTTCTGGTTCCGCTACCCTCTGGGCTAAATGATGACCACGAGGCAGTACATCCCATTGCTGGCAAGGGGCCACTCAATGATTTGTACGAAGCCGGCGTTGCTGAAATCAACCAGGGAATGTTGAGCGTTTTCTGTACCGAGGCCGTTGAGTTCAAAATCGGCATTCTCAGCGAGCATGGTGAAATGCGAGTGCAATTCGACACATCAGGAAGTCCACTCATCTATCGGCGCCGCTCGAACATCTCCAACGGCGAACGTTACGCTCATGGACATCCAATTGAGGTATTCAACGCCCCTGCTCTGCCCTATTTCGAGCTGGAATCGCATTCTCGGCTTGCCACGCTCCAGCCCGGGGAGTTCGTCACAACAATCGTTGACGAGGAACTTTCAACGGATCCGTCGTAAAACGGATGATCGACGCCAACAGCCCCCGCTTTACTTCGCGCCCCAAAGATCTTCCAGGCGGTCGTCGCGGCCGCAACCGTGGCGGTAGTAGTTGTAACGGAGGGGATTCTTCTTGTAGTACGCCTGGTGATATTCCTCGGCCACGTAGAAGGCGCTGGCTTGAACGATTTCGGTGTGAATCTCCTTGAACTTGCCGCTGGCGAGCAAGGCATCCCGGCTCTTTTCGGCGATCGTGCGTTCTTCCTCGGTCTGCCAGAAGATCGCGCTGCGGTACTGGCTGCCGACGTCGCAGAACTGCCGGTTCTTGACCGTCGGGTCGATGGTGCGCCAGAAAAAGTCGACGAGTTGCGCGTAACTGACGCGCGCCGGGTCGTAGGTCACGCGCACGGCCTCGGTGTGACCGGTGCCGCCGGCGCTGACCTGCTCGTAGGTCGGATTGACCGCCTTGCCGCCGGTATAGCCTGATTGCGCATCGATCACACCCGGCACCTTCTCGAAGTCCGACTCGGTGCACCAGAAGCAGCCCCCGGCGAAGATCGCGGTCGCGGCGCTTTCCGTCTTGGGCGGCGGCGACTCGGTGGCGATTGCGCGTTGGCCGGTGACGACCATGCCGAGCGAGAACAGCACTGATTTGATCCACGACTGGCTCATGAGCGCAACTCCGGCAGTTTTTCATCACGCGGCACGAACTGCAACGCCACCCCGTTGTTGCAGTAGCGCTTGCCAGTCGGCTCCGGGCCGTCGCTGAAGACATGGCCCTGATGTCCACCGCAACGTGCGCAGTGGTACTCCGTGCGCGGATAGAGCAGCTTGAAATCCGTCTTCGTTCCGACCGCGTCGGGCAATGGCTGCCAGAAGCTCGGCCAGCCGGTACCGCTTTCGTACTTGGTTTTGCTGTCGAACAACGGCAGGAAACACGCCGCGCAAATGAAGGTTCCGTCGCGCTTCTCGTGGTTCAGCGGACTGCTGCCCGCGTATTCCGTGCCGTCCTCGAAGAGCACCTTGTACGCCGCTGCGGGCAGCAAGGCCGCCCACTCGGCCTTGGTCTTGTTGAGTTTCATTGGAATGCTCTCCTTGCCGAATGCGGCTCGAATCGGGGCGATCTGCACGAC
>JAGNOM010000313.1 GCA_017990155.1 Propionivibrio sp.
AAGTAAGGAAAGAGACCTAGTGTTGGGGCTTTATCGATTGTGTAGCTCAATAACCTGAACGGGAGATTACTATGACAAACGCACGCACAGCCGTACTGACGATCGAGGGACGAGATCCCGTTGAGTTTCCCATCCTGAAACCGGTTCACGGGAATGACTGCATTGATATCCGGACGCTGGGCGCGAAGACCGGGCTATTCACGTACGACTCTGGCTTTCTGTCCACTGCGTCGTGCCAATCCACGGTGACATACATCGACGGCGACAAGGGCGAGCTTCTTTATCGCGGCTACCCGATCGAGCAGCTCGCGCAGCATTGCAACTTTCTGGACGTCGCCTATCTGTTGAAGCACGGTGATTTGCCGAATGCCGACCAAAAGCGTGAGTTTGTGTCAATCGTCAAGAAGCACACGATGGTGCACGAGCAGATGGCAAAGTTTTACCAAGGCTTCCGGCGCGACGCGCATCCGATGGCCGTTATGGTCGGGGTGGTCGGCGCGTTGTCCGCGTTCTACCACGAGGCCGAGGACTTTTCAGACGCAGCGCACAGAAATGTCAGCTTCAATCGGATCGTCGCCAAACTGCCGACCATTGTGGCGATGGCCTACAAGTACACGATGGGCGAGCCGTTCATGTACCCGCGTAATGATCTCGGATACACCGCGAACTTCATGCACATGATGTTTGGTACGCCCTGTGAAGAATACGTGCCGAATCCGGTTTTGGTGCACGCCCTTGACACGATCTTCACGCTGCACGCTGATCACGAGCAGAACGCGTCGACCTCGACCGTGCGTCTTGCAGGGTCGTCCGGGGCGAATCCCTACGCCTGCATTTCGGCCGGTATCGGGTGCCTGTGGGGGCCGGCGCACGGCGGTGCGAATGAGGCCTGTCTCAAGATGCTGGAAGAGATTGGCGACGTCTCGCGCGTCCCCGAGTACATCAAGCGCGCCAAGGACAAGAATGATTCGTTCAAGCTGATGGGATTTGGTCATCGCGTATACAAGAACTTCGATCCGCGCGCCAAGATCATGCGCAAGGTCTGTACTGACGTATTACAGGAACTGGGGCTGCAGAACGATCGCTTGTTCAAGCTGGCGCTTGAACTCGAGAAGATCGCCCTCGAAGATGATTACTTCATCGAAAAGAAACTCTATCCGAATGTCGATTTCTATTCGGGAATCGTCCAGAAGGCGATTGGTATCCCGACTTCGATGTTCACCTGTATTTTTGCGTTGGCACGCACCGTCGGCTGGATGGTGCAATGGGAAGAGATGATTTCCGATCCCGAATACAAGATTGGTCGTCCACGCCAGCTCTACGTGGGAACGCCGATGCGCGACGTTCCGCCGATCCATCAACGCGAAGACTGATCGGAACACCAAGGGCGGCGGCTGTGACCGCCGCCCTTGGCTTTTGCGCTGCGCGAATGGGAGGTACTCCCGCGTTTCGGCCAATCCCATAGCACTTCTTCCTGCAACCTGACCGCAGATCACTGTCATGATGAATCAACTGTTTGGAACGTCTCATCTCTTCGGCGGCAATGCACCTTTCGTCGAAGATCTCTACGAAAACTATCTCGACAACCCGGCCTCGGTTCCGGGGGAGTGGCGCGACTACTTCGACAAGCTTGCGCAACTCCCCGGCAGCATCGCGCGCGACGTGCCGCATCTTCCGGTCGTGCATGCGTTTGCCGAGCAGGCAAAGAACGGCGGCTATCGCGTCACGGCGCTGCGTCCGGTGGACGACAAGAAACAGGTCAGCGTCCTGCAGATGATCAGCGCCTACCGGACGCTTGGGGCGCGCTGGGCGAACCTCGATCCGTTGAAGCGTCAGCCGCGCCCGAAGCTCAACGAGCTGGAACCTTCGTTCTACGGTTTGACCGACGCCGACATCAATACGCCCTTCAACGCCGGTTCATTCAAGGGCGTTCCCGAGCGCGCGACCTTCGGACAGATTATTGATGCGCTGAAGGAAACGTACTGCGGCTGGGTCGGCGTTGAGTACATGTACATCAACAACATCACCGAACGCCGCTGGATTCAGGCGCGTGTCGAACCGATCCACTCCAAGGGAACCTACACGGCGGCGCAGAAGCTCCGCCTGCTTGAGCGCCTCACTGCGGCGGAGACGCTGGAGCGCTACTTGCATACCCGATACGTCGGCCAAAAGCGTTTTTCGCTGGAAGGCGGCGAGTCGCTGATTGTTTCGCTCGACGAGGTGATTCGCACGGCGGGTGGCAGCGGCATCGACGATATCGTCGTCGGTATGGCGCACCGCGGCCGCCTGAACGTGCTGGTCAATACGCTCGGCAAGGAACCGGCCATGCTCTTCGACGAATTCGAAGGCAAGAAGGCCCAGGATCTGACTTCCGGCGACGTCAAATACCATCTCGGCTACTCGTCCGATGTCATGACCCCCGGTGGGCCGTGTCACCTGACGCTGGCCTTCAATCCGTCGCACCTCGAAATCGTCAATCCCGTGGTCGAGGGGGCGGTTTATGCTCGACAAACCCGCCGTGGCGAGAATGGCCGCGAGAAAGTCCTGCCGGTACTGATTCACGGCGATGCCGCCGTTGCCGGGCAAGGCGTCAATCAGGAAATGCTCAATTTCGCCCAGACGCGTGGCTATGGCACGGGTGGAACGGTGCATATCGTCGTCAATAACCAGATTGGTTTCACCACCTCCGACCCGCGTGACTATCGTTCCTCGTTGTACTGTACCGACATCTTCAAGATGTCCGACGCGCCGATCTTCCACGTCAATGGTGACGATCCGGAAGCGGTCGCGCTGGTGACGCGGCTGGCGGTCGAATTCCGCCAGGAGTTCAAGAAGGACGTCGTCATCGACATCGTCTGTTTCCGCAAGCTTGGCCACAACGAGCAGGATGAACCGATGGTCACGCAGCCGCTGATGTACAAGCGGATCGCCGTACATCCGGGGACGCGCAAGCTCTACGCCGACAGGCTGGTCGCCGAGGGCGTGCTGCCCGGTGATGGGCCGGAGGACATGATCCAGAGCTACCGGGATCACCTTGATCGCGGCGAATTGCTGTACAACCCGGTCATCGCCGGCTATACCAATCCGATTCTGATCGACTGGACGCCGTTCCTGCCGACCAAGTACATCGACAACTGCGATACGACGGTTCCGGCGAAGGAAATCCGCCATCTTTCCGAGCGGCTCACGACGTTCCCCGAGAATTTCGTGTTGCACAGCCGCGTCAAGAAGATCATCGACGACCGCCGCCTGATGGGGCAGGGCAGTCTTCCGGTCGACTGGGGGATGGCCGAAAACCTGGCCTACGCAACGCTTCTCGTCTCCGGGCACGGCGTTCGTATCTCGGGCGAGGATGTCGGCCGCAGCACCTTCTTCCATCGCCATGCCGTACTGCACGACCAGAACCGCGAAAACTGGGACGAGGGGACTTACTATCCGCTGGCCAATCTGCAGGAAAAGCAGGCCAGGTTCCAGTGTTTCGACTCCGTGTTGTCGGAAGAAGCAGTGCTGGCTTTCGAATTCGGTTACGCCACCTCCAACCCCTACGACCTCGTCATCTGGGAAGCCCAGTTTGGCGACTTCGTGAACGGAGCGCAGGTCGTTATCGACCAGTTCATTGCTTCCGGAGAATCCAAGTGGGGCCGGGCCTGCGGCCTCGTGCTCTTCCTGCCCCATGGTTATGAAGGGCAGGGACCGGAGCACTCGTCAGCACGGATCGAGCGCTTTATGACGCTGTGCGCGGAAATGAACATGGAAGTCTGCCAGCCCTCGACGCCGGCACAGGTTTTCCACATGTTGCGCCGGCAGGCCATCCGCAAGCAGCGCAAGCCGCTCATCGTGTTTACCCCGAAAT
>JAGNOM010000314.1 GCA_017990155.1 Propionivibrio sp.
GTATAGAAGCCTCCGGGCACATGGCGGATGTGCAGTTGCAGACTGGCGTCGTCGTGCGGCGCATTGGCCAGCGAGAACGCGCGCCGCCGCCTTTCCTTAAGTAGGATTTCGATGTATTGGCCGGGCAGGAACTGGAGCCGCTCGCTGGCGGGCAATTTGAGTTCGACGATCATGACGTCGGGCGCGGCGAGCGTCATTTTCTGCACACGCGCCGGCAAGGTTTTGACTGGCAGATCGCTCGAAGAACGCAGCTCGCGCACTTCGATATCCAGATCACTCTTCGCCTTTGCGCAGCAAAAGAGCGCGAAGCCGGCATGGCGGTCCTCCTCGCTCAACGCATGCGTCTGCGCCCTGCCTTGATCAACCTCGCCCGAGAGGATCTTTCCGCGGCAGGCACCGCAAGCGCCGTCGCGACAGCCATAAGGCAGGATCAGCCCCTGCCGCAAGGCGGCGTCGAGGATCGTCTCGTCGGCCTCGGCAGCAAAACGGTGCGCCCCCGGCTGAACGCTGATCTGGAAAGCCATTCAAACTCCCTGAAGAGATGATTCCGGTAAAATTGCGCAGTGAAAAAACAGCAAAAACCGCCAAAGCGGCGGCTCCTGATCATCGGCTGCGGCGATATCGCGCGTCGCACCTTGCCGCATCTGCTTGGCCGCTTCCAAGTGTTCGCCATGTTGCGCGACCCGGCTCAATCTGCCTACTGGCGCGACCACGGCGCCCGACCCGTTTTGGCCGATCTCGACCAGCCATCCAGTCTGAAACGTCTCGCCGGCCTGGCTGACATCGTCCTGCATTTTGCCCCGCCCAACGAACGCGGCATTGTCGATACCCGCATGCGCCGCTTGATTGCCGCCCTATGCCGAGGGCAAAGTTTACCACAGCGACTTATCTACATAAGTACCAGCGGCGTCTATGGCGACTGCGGCGGCGAGCGCATCGACGAGACGCGCCCACTACGTCCGAGCACGGCGCGCGCCAAACGCCGGGCCGATGCCGAGCGCCAACTGCGCAGATTCGGCTCGCGCCACACCACCCGTGTCAGCATCCTGCGCGCACCCGGGATCTACGCCGCCGATCGCCTGCCCATCGAGCGTCTGAACAAGGGCGTACACGCGCTGCGTGACGAAGACGACGTATTCACCAACCACATCCACGCCGACGATCTGGCGATGCTGGTTTGCGCTGCGCTGCGTCACGGCCGCCCCAACCGTTGCTACAACGCCTCCGACGACTCGGAAATGAAAATGGGCGAATACTTCGATCTCGTCGCGGATCGCTTCGGACTGCCGCGCCCACCGCGCATTTCCCGCGCCGAAGCACAAAACACGCTGTCACCGATCCAGCTTTCGTTCATGAGCGAATCGCGGCGCCTTGCCAATCAGCGCATCAAGGCCGAACTCAGGGCACAATTGCGTTTTCCGCAGGTTGAGGACGGCATCAACGCTGCTTGTTCCTGCACGATGTTCGAAAGGAAGTCCTGATGTTTTATCTCGAAATCAAATCGCTGCACATTGTTCTTGTCACCAGCTGGTTTGCCGGACTGTTCTACCTGCCGCGCATCTTCGTCAATCTGGCGATGGTGCCGGCGAACAGCGTCGCCGAACGCGACAGGCTGCTGCTGATGGCCGGCAAGCTCTACCGCTTCATGACGCCGATCGGCTATCTGGCGCTTCTCACCGGTCTCTGGCTATGGCTCGGCGTCGGCATCTCCGGGCCGTGGCTGCACGCCAAGCTCTTGCTCGTCGTCGGTCTCGTCGGCTACAACCACTATTGCCGCAAGCTGCTGCGCGACTTCAACAACGGCAGCAACGAGCGCAGTCACGTCTGGTTCCGCTGGTTCAACGAAATACCCGTCGTCGTGCTGCTCGCAGTCACCTTGCTCGTCGTACTCAAGCCGTTTTAGCCCTCACTCTCTCTAGGATTTCCCCTTGGAAAAGTTTTTTGCCAGTTGTCCGCGCGGGCTCGAAGCCCTGCTTGCCGAAGACCTCACCGCCGCCGGCGTCAAGGATCTGAAAGCAATCCCCGGTGGCGTGCATTTCGTCGCCGACTGGCCGACCTGCTACGCCGCCAATCTCCATTCGCGCATCGCCACACGCATCCTCTGGCGTGTCGCCCACGGTCGCTATGCGAAGGAAGACGACATCTACAAACTGGCGCTCGACTGCGAATGGCCAAAGTGGTTTGCCGCGACGCAGACGATCCGAGTCGACGTCACCGCCGTCAAGAGCCCGCTCAAGAGCCTGGAATTCATCACCCTGCGTATCAAGGACGCGATCTGCGACCGCTTTCGCGCCGATACCGGCAAGCGCCCCAGCGTCGACACGCGCGAGCCCGACGTGCGCATGCACGGCTTCATTACGGTCGACGAATGCACGCTGTACATCGACACCTCGGGCGCTCCGCTCTACCAGCGCGGCCTGCGTCAGAAGACCGTCGAAGCGCCGCTCAAGGAAAATGTCGCGGCCGGCATCATCCGACTCTCCGGCTGGCAGCCCGGCACACCGATGATCGACCCGATGTGCGGTAGCGGCACCTTCCTCATCGAAGCCGCGCAGATGGCACTCAACATCGCGCCGGGCGCCGGTCGCGAATTCGGCTTCCAGCGCTTGAAGAACTTCCAGCTCGGCGCCTGGAAAGAAATGCTCGATGCGGCGATGGACGCCGAAAAACCAGCGCGATTCGCGGAAATCTACGGCAGCGATATTTCTCCCGTGTCCGTGCGCGCCGCGCTTGCCAACCTCGACCGCGCTGGTTTGCTGCCGGCGGTGAAGCTCAGCTCCGGTGACCTCCTCGAGATCGACGCGCCACCGCGCAACGATGACCAGACCGGCATCATGATCGCCAACCCGCCCTACGGCGAGCGGCTTTCAGAACAAGACGAACTCGCCGCCTTCTACCCACAGCTTGGCAGTGCACTCAAACGCAACTTCGCCGGCTGGAACTGCTACCTGCTCACCGCCGACCTGCGCATGCCCAAGCTGATGCGACTGACGCCGAGCAAGAAGACGCCGCTCTACAACGGCGCCATCGAATGCCGGCTGTTCGAGTTCAAGATGGTTGCCGGGAGCAATCGCCGGTAGTCAGCACCAGAGAAAACGACATGTTGTGTCGCGCCAGTTTCCGATAAAGAAACGCGCTATTGCCTATCGACTTCGGGCGCGACTTTTCTCGGCAGAGCGTTTTTCGATCCTGCGCCAGAGCCATTTTGCGTAGCCGTTCAGGCGGGTGATCCCCAGGTATTGCTCAAGAAACCGCAAGCGGTCGGTCCTGCTCCAAACCGACTGGGAATAGTAATTCAACGAATGCAGATCGCGCAGCGAGCACATGACACGCAGCGGATGACGACGCGACTTCTCCAGATCAATCACGCGCGCCTCAACCGATTCATCCGCATTGCAGCGCACGAACACATGTTTGGGGTAGAAGCATCCATGGCGAATCCGGCTGGCGTGCATTTTTCTCGCTAAAGCGGCCACGGCGTCAAGAACACGAAGGCGCCCGCTTCGGGATGGCAAGCCATTCTTGATCCAGCCCTGAACGCAATCATCCAGAGAAACAAAGCCAGACAGCTCTTCGGTTACCAGAATGGCTCGCTGATCTTTGCCGCCCCCGCGCATGCCAAAAAAGACGGGTTCCAGACTCGGCACCCCGCAGTCGCGGTAGCTCATGATCCTTTTGAACTCGCGCAGAAAAGTCGGCTCACCGCTCAAGGGATGCCGCAACGACAGGGCGCCGTGGTTTTCCTGACGCTTCATAAAAACCGCAGCCTTCCCCCCTTCCGGCCGTTCGAATTCGCAACGACAGACACCGCTCCACCCTCCCCGGCGCTGGTTTGGCGCTTCATACCAATC
>JAGNOM010000315.1 GCA_017990155.1 Propionivibrio sp.
CCGCGTTGGCGACGCCGATGACCTGGAAGAAGCTGTCCATCAACAATTGCAGCTTCGGGATATCGACCAGCTCCGAATAGGTGATCCGATGCGTCGGCTCCATGAAAAGTCCCCAATATTGGTCGTGTGAATCCGAGATTTTCGATCATACGCCGGGCGCCGGGCCGAACTCAAAAAGAACTGTTCGACACAGGGCAATCGCAGGAACGGCCTCTCCCTCTCCTTCAAGGGGAAGGTCGCGAAAGCGACGTTTGCGATTGGACGGGATGGGGTGGGGATGGGGGGTTGATCGACGAAATAGCCGCCAGATAACCCCATCCCCCTCCCGACCTCCCCCTTGAAGGGGGAGGGGTTGATGCGTACGGCATTCATGCGATGGCCCTGCTGTATGACACGAGTTCTGTTCGTTTCGGCGACTTGGCTGACTCTCTTTATGTCCATAACTAAATGTCGGATAGCGCCGAGAATACGCAGAAATTTCGCTATGACTTTGGTTTTGTACAGGACAAATCGAGGTAGAATTTGCCATCGATGTTTTCTTGAACCGCCTCGCGAAAGCCTGCCCATGTCGATCGTTCGCTCCGTCATCCTTGCCCTGATCCTCGCGCTGACGCTGGCTGCGTGCGCGACCGCTCCGCCCGAGGGCGTGCGCCCGGTCACGTCGTTCGACATCAATCGCTACCTCGGGCAGTGGTACGAGATCGCCCGCCTCGATCATTCTTTCGAGCGCGGCATGAGCGACGTCAGCGCCACCTACCAACTGCAGGACGACGGCAGCGTCAAGGTCATCAACCGGGGTTACGACGCGCAGCGCCAGGCGTGGAAGGAAGCCATCGGCCGCGCCTTGTTCATCGGCGACAGCACCACCGCATCGCTCAAGGTCTCATTCTTCGGCCCGTTCTACGGCGGCTATCACGTGATTGCGCTCGATCAGCAGGACTATCGCTGGGCGCTCGTCTCCGGGCCGGATCGCGGCTACTTGTGGATTCTCGCCCGCGACAAAACGCTGCCGGCGGAGGTCCGCGAGCAACTCGTCAGTCAGGCGCGGACGTTGGGTTTTGCCACCGACAAGCTGATCTGGGTCGAGCAGCAACGAACCGACGCGAATTGACTCTGCTGGTCCCTTGAGTGCGGGTGCAGAAGAAGTCTGACCTGCCGAGCAAGATCTGCCTGTGCTGCGGTCGCCCGTATTCCTGGCGCAGAAAATGGGCCGCAGTCTGGACGGAGGTCAAGTACTGCTCCGAGCGCTGCCGGCGAAACCGAAAGGCGAAGTCGTGACCCCGCTGAGCCTGATCCTCGGCGAGCAGCTCGATCCGGCGTATCGATGGTTCTCTGTACGCGATGGCAATGCTCCGGGTCGCCGCTTGGGTTGAGCGAATGCTTTCAATGCCAATGCGCCGCATGAGAGGCAGAGCAAACTGCGAAACCTGATGGCGCTCGAAGCTACACGCGTCCGTTCGTGCGGGCTTCTTTGGTTGGATAGATGCCCTGGCATCGGCTGTGGACGCTCCGCGGAGTCCTTTTGCTCCGGGCGTGACCAAGTTGACGGAAGCCGACCGCCACCACGTTTGGCCGGAGTTGATACCCAAGGAGCTCGGCCGAGCAGAGTCGCTTTTCAGAGTTGGCCGGGGTTGTCTGTCGTGTATTATTCGAGCCATGCGTACATTCTTGATTATCTCCCCCGAGGGAGGGTTGTTGTTTGAGGCGGTCGGGGTTGCCGATATCCTGGTCCAGGCCAATCGCCTGAAGCCGGAGGGTTCGAAGCAACCGCCCTATCAGGTGACGGTCGCCACCACCCAGCCGCATCGTGTCGTGCATGGACGCTCGGGTCTCAACCTGCTGGCCGACTATCGCCTGACCGAACTCGACCCCGGCGAGCCGCGCGACACGATCATGATTACCGGGCGCGGTCTCAGCGACGAGCAAGACGCGGCCGTCGCCGAGTGGGTTCGCCGTGCCGCGCCCACGACGCGGCGCATCGTGTCCGTCTGCGCGGGTGCGCTGATCCTGGCTCGCACCGGACTGCTCGACGGACGCCGGGCGACCACGCACTGGCGCTTGCTGGACACCTTGCAGTCCCGTTTCCCCGAAGTGAAAGTCGAAAAGGGTCCGATCTACGTGCAGGACGGGCCGATCTGGACCGCCGCCGGCGCCAGCTCCGGCTTCGATCTCACGCTGGCGCTGGTCGAAGAAGACCACGGCTTCACCCTTGCCCGCGACGTGGCGCAGGATCTGGTGATGTACCTGCGCCGCCCCGGCGGGCAGTCCCAGTTCAGCCGCCATCTTCTTAACCAGGCGCGCAAGCCGGGGCCGATCCGCGATCTACAGGCCTGGATCGGAGACAACCTGGCGCACGATCTGTCGGTCGAAAAGCTCGCCGAGCGCGTCGCGATGAGTCCGCGCAACTTCACGCGCGTGTTCACCCGCGAGACCGGAACGCCGCCTGCCCGTTACGTGGAGGAGGTGCGTCTCGATGCCGCACGGCAACGCCTTGAGCAAGGCAGTGAAGGGCTCGATCAGGTCGCCGCCGTGACCGGCTTCATCAACAGCCTCAACCTGCGCCGTGTCTTCGAACGTAACTTGCAGCTCACTCCGAGCGAGTACCGCGAACGATTTTGCTCCTTTGAGTTGGCGTGAACTGATCGTTTAATGTCGTTTACGCCGTTTCTGCGATCGAGCTACATTGGTCGCACGACAAACGACGAAGGAGTTCAGCATGCTCAAGGTAGGTATCAACGGATTCGGACGGATCGGCCGCAATGTTTTGCGCGCGGCGCTGGGGCGCGGCAACTTCCAGGTGGTTGCCATCAACGACCTGGCCGACAGCAAGACGCTCGCACATCTCCTGAAATACGATTCGTTGCTCGGTACGCTGCCCGCCAAAGTCGAAGCCGACGAAGGCATGCTGGCGGTCGATGGCCGCCCGATCCGCGTCTTCTCGGAACGCGATCCCGGCGCCATCCCCTGGAAGAGCGTCGGCGTCGACATCGTGATCGAGGCCACCGGCTTCTTCACCGACAAGGCGAAGGCCGAGGTCCATATCAGCAAGGGCGGCGCCAAGCGCGTCATCATCTCGGCACCCGGCAAGAATGAAGACCTCACCGTGGTCATGGGCGTCAACCACGAGCAGTACGACCCGGCGCGCCACACCGTGGTCAGCAACGGAAGCTGCACGACCAACGGCCTGGCGCCCGCCGCGCTGGTCCTGCACCAGCACTTCGGCATCGAGTACGGGCTGATGAACACGACACACGCCTATACCAACAGCCAGGCCCTGCACGATCAGCCGGACAAGGACTTGCGCGGTGCGCGTGCCGCCGCCCTGTCGATCGTTCCCTACTCAAGCGGCGCGGCCAAGGCGCTCGGCAAGGTCATCCCGGATCTGGACGGACGCCTGACCGGCTACTCGCTGCGCGTTCCGGTACCGGTCGTCTCCATCGTTGATCTGACGGTGACGCTGAAGCGCGAGGTGACGGTGGCCGAAGTCAATGACGCCTTCCGCAAAGCCGCGGCGTCCGGCCCACTGCAGGGCATCCTTGGTTACAGCGACGAGCCGCTGGTGTCGAGCGATTACCAGGGCGATCCGCGTTCGTCGATCATCGACGGGCTATCGACGCTCGTGATCGGCGACAAACTCGTGAAGATCCTCGCGTGGTACGACAACGAATGGGGCTTTTCGAACCGTCTCGTCGACCTCGCATTGCTGATGGAAAAGCGCGGGCTGTAGTCGCCAATCGGCAGGGGACGAAACCGATCGACGGCCCAGCGGCAGAATCAAGGCGAACACCGACGCGACCAGAAGGCAGCTACTGGTCTTCGGTCTTCCGGTAGCTCGTAATCAGCCGCGC
>JAGNOM010000316.1 GCA_017990155.1 Propionivibrio sp.
GGTGGCTCGGCGTTTGTCTTTTACAGATGCTGGCTTGAAAGGAGGGTGATTTTTCTGGTCTGCCACGATGGCTCGAAGAATAGGTTGTTGATTGAATCGGACAGTGGGTAAGGGGCTTTCGTCCTTGGGGTAGAACAAGCAGTCGTGTCACCTGCCGCCATTTCGATCACAGCAACGCCAGCCGGGCGTTCATATCGAGATCGAACCGGCCATACGGGTTGACGTGCTCCCAGATCAGCGGCGTCAGGGCACCGTAGTCGCGTGGCGTCAGCTTGCCCTGCCAGTGAGGCTGCGCCAGCACCTTCTGGATCATCAGCGTGTTGACGTAGACCATGCAGTTCTGGATCAGGTGCAGCGCGAGCATGCTGACCTCGTGATCCTCACGGCGGTTGCTCGCCATTTCTCCGCGCCTGGCGAAGAACACGAAGTCGGTGGCGCCATTCCACTGCTCGACCACGTTCAGCCCCTCGTGGATTTCGCGACGCAGGGATTCCTCGTGAAGATAGCGGCACAGGAAGATGGTCTTGATCGCCTTGCCCAGCTCCGCGAACGCCTTGTAGGTCGGGTGCTGCACGTTCTTCTTGGTGAAGCGCCGCAGGATAGCTTCGGTCTCGGCCGTGCCCAGGCGCAATGCCGTAGCGTACTTGATCATCTGGTCGTACTGCTGACGTACCAGTTCCCAGTCGATGGGCCGGGTCAGAATCTGTTGCAGGTTCGCGTAGGCGTCGGCCTTGCCGGTCTCCGGCCGGTACAGCTTCTGCGAGTGGATGGCCTTCAGCCGTGGCAACAACTGGAAGCCGAGCAGACGGCAGAAGGCGAACGCGACCGTGCTCTGGCCGTGCGAATCGACGTACTGGCGATCCACTTCCATCTCGGTGCAATGATGGATCACACCCTCGATCATCGACGCCACTTCTGACGACGACGGCGACTTGAGCTGTGAGTGGATGCACAGCGAGCTACGCTCGACGTGCCAGTAGATCATGACCCCGCGCCCGCCGTAGCGGACATGCCATTGGGTGGTGAGATTCTGGTCCCACGCGCCGAAGTGCTTGGAATCGGAAGCGCAGGCGGTCGTGCCGCTGCCCCAGATGGCCGGGTTGCGGGCGTGCAGCGTGCCATCGGCGACGATCGCAATCGCGCGGCGCATCGTATCGACGCTGATGTAGCGCCGGCGCACGTAGGCCAGGTCTCTTGCTGTCGTGCCCGAGTCCAACCCGGCCATGCGCTGCAAGCCGGCATTGGTGCCGAGGCCGTGCAGGCACAACAGCAAGCGCGGCTGCAATACCGAGCGCTCCATCGTTTCATAGGAGGTAGGGCTTTTCAGTGCGTCGGTGAAGCCTAGCCGCAGATCGGTTTCCTTCACCATATCGAGCAGGCTGGTCATCGGCCAGATCACATTGAGTTCGGCCTTCAGCGCGGTCAGGTTGGGCGGATCGGGCTGCGCATCCAGCGGCGTCAGCGTGATCCAGCCGCCGCCCTTGGGACCAATGCGAACAGATGGGTTCTTCTTCAGTTCGGCATCGAACGTGCTCAGCGCGTCGCGCATTTCGGTCTGCAAATCGGCGATGAAGCGCTCCGCGTCGAGCGGAAGGCTCAACGCCTGGTAGTATTCCTCGCGGTTTTGGTCGAAGTCGGCCGGCAGGTCGTCGTCGGGGTTGCGGTAACGGTTCGCGCCTACCACCCAGATTTCCTTGCAGCGCAATCGCTCGCGCAGCGCTTCCAGCACCGCGATTTCGTAGGTGACGCGGTTGACGCGATCCCGGCCGGCGGCATCTTTCTCCATCACGGCGTCGCGCCACAGGCCACGCACCACGCCATCGAGCGGCACCTCCGCGTCGGACGGGAGGGTATGCACCTTGGTGTCGGCGAAACGCTTCACCAAGTCGAGCGCTTGCATTACCGGGCGGTGGCGGTCGTTGTTGGAGCGGAATTCCAGCGCGGCCAGCAACGTGGGCACCATGCGACGGTAATGCCCTTGATAGGAGTTGCGGATCACGGTGCGCAGCGTAACGCGGTAGGTCGGGCCGGTGGCCTTCCACTCGTTCACCAGGTCGCGCAGCGTCTGTTCGCCGACCACCGGGAACACCACCTCGCGCACCACGCCATCCGGCTGGGCCAGCGTGGCGTCGGCCAGCTCGAACAGCAGGTTCTGCTTGCCGGTGACGCGCTTGAGGTCGTCCAGCAGTTCGCGCTCGACCTTGCGCTCGGCGCGGGCGCCGATCTGGTGAATGGTCTCGATCAGCAGGTCCACCAAGTCGTCGGTCAGGCTACGGGAGCGCAGATAGACGAAGGCCGCCAGCCAGGCGATGCGTGCCGAATCGGGATGGCGGCGCAAATCGCGCGGCACCTCGACCGAAACACGTTGTCGACAGCGTTCCAGATCGCGCGGCGAGGTTCCTTCGAACAGATCAGCGGGTAGGTCAATCTGTCGGATCAGCTCCAGCTTTGCCAATTCATCCTGCATGCTGGCGAGGCTGGGACGGCCAGGACTGCCGCGCAATTTCAGTAAGATCGCAGGTGCACTGCCTGCCGCATCGTCTTGGGTGGCATCGTCGCTACTTGCTTTCTCTGGGCGCAGCAGGTCATCCAGTTGGTCGCGCGTCGCCGGCGACAGCCGTTCGTAAACGCTGGCATGGAAGCGATCCTCGTGAGCACGCAGCGCGGTGCGGGCGAGTCGTTCTACCCGATCAGCCGTGGGTGGTTCGATCCCCAGCTCGCGGCAGCGAGTTTCCAGGCGCTCGATCATCGGCTCGATCTCGCCGCCCACTTCGCCGGCAACGTGATCGCGCAGCCAGGTGGTCAGCATGTGGGCATCGGCGACCGTGGCCTCGCGAAAACCGAAGCGGACGCGGATTTCGGCGCGCAGGCGCTCGGCGGTACGCCCGGTAAGGAAGGCTTCGCCGTCCACCTGCGTTGGCACTCCGAGCTGCTGACTCAGCGCGGCGATGCCTTGCACTTCGACCTCTGCCTCATCGCGTGGAAAACGACCGCGCTCACGGAAGAACGTCAGCAGGATGGCGAAGCCAAGGCGGTTCGCGCGGTTCTTCGTCATCACCAGCTCGCGTTCGGCTGGTGCCAATGCCCACTGATCTTCCGTACTGCCGCCGCCGTCCGCCATGCCGCTACGTTCCCGAGTGCCTTGACTCGGGCCAGCCGACCCGAGCGAGGGTTTCGATCAACGTGGTGCGCTTGACGCCGAAGTTGCGGCATACCGCCGCCTTGGACATGCCGCCATCGAGCGCGGCGAGGATGGCATCGAGCTTCTCGCCAGTGATCGCGGCCGGTCGGCCGCCGATCCTGCCGCGTTTGCGTGCGGCGGCCAGGCCAGCGACGACGCGCTCCTGGATCAAGGCGCGTTCGTACTGCGCAAGCGCGCCGAATACCTGGAACAGGAATTCGCCCGATGGCGTCGTGGTATCCAGATTTTCCGTCAGCGAGCGAAACGCCACCTGATTGTTCTTGAGCGTGTTCACGATGGCGAGCAGGTGCGACAGCGAGCGGCCGAGCCGGTCGAGTTTCCACACCACCAGCAAGTCGCCGGGCCTGATGAATTCGAGCGCCCGCGCCAAGCCGGCACGGTCATCCTTCGCGCCAGAAGCGTGATCCTCGAACAGATGGCGCAAATCGACGCCGGCAGCGAGCAAGGCATCGCGTTGCAGGTCCGTGCTCTGTCGGTCGGAGTCCGACGACACGCGCATGTAGCCTACCAACATAAGCGGATAACCATCAAAATCATGTTTCCGTATGGTAGATCATGGCGATAGGGTTTTCCGTACAATTTTGAGACCATCCTGAGCTTGGTGCATGCGACTGTTGCAGGC
>JAGNOM010000317.1 GCA_017990155.1 Propionivibrio sp.
TACCGGGGCCAAACGAAGTCTCGGCGACGGTGACGCTCGAACAACCGCGCGAAGGCGGTCACGTCGGATTCGTCACCGGTAGCCTGCCCGGCCGACTCGACTGGCTAGCGCAGCGCGTCATCAGTTTTTTCGGACAGAACCGGTGAGGAAAGCGTGTAAATAGATCGCGGTCCGTCCGCTTTTATTCGTCCGGAAAGCGGTGGTCAGCACCACCGTTTCTTTGAACACAAACCTGAATCTAGTCTCTATGCTTGCGACGTACTGCGGCGAGTCCAAACAGCCCGAAACCCAGCAAAGCGAGTGAGGCCGGCTCGGGAACTTGTCCGCCAAATCCGGCAGAACCATCTTGAGAACTGATAGAAATCCGAACAAATCCAGGATCACCGACCGAACCAGCATTAAGCCCAGAGATCGCTTCGTTGCTATCGAAGGAAAATTCACTAACAGCCAGAATGTAATGACCCAGAGCAAGGCTGATGTTCGAAATCAATGCGTTAAAGCCTACTCCCCCATCGTCATTTCCACCGATCAGGTTTGCGAGACTGAGTGAATTCGAGAAGAGGTAGATCTCCGGGTCACTATTGTACAAGGCACCCAAAGTCTCAGAGCCTTCTGCGTCGATGTTGAACGTGCCAGAACCGGTTACATCAAACGCAACGTATTGGACCGCGCCTGGATCCGTATTGGAAATGTAAACCTCAGAAGTTATGACGTTAGCGGATGCGCCGGCCGCGGCAAGTGCGAACAGAGCGGAAAATAGGAAACGTTTCATGGTGGTCTCTTTCGAGTTGTTTTTGGACGACACTGTTAAGCAAATACCAGGCCATTAATTGCGTTCGCTTATTTATCATATGGTTATTGGATTTTTCACTTGCTCTATGTAAGAAATCCCGACACTTACTGAGTGCCGAAGAATCGCTCGAAAAGAATAACCGGGGCCACATTCTACTTACCGGCAGCAGTAACTTTCCTCCATACCGCCGCCATCCACCCAAAGAAAGCTCACGCAATGCACACTAGATTTACCTGACTTCACACTTTATTTGGCTGACGTTCGGCCTTGTCTATCCGAAGTGGCGGCACCTAGAATCAATTCAAACAGGTGAAGTCAGCCACCGGACATTCGTGTTCGACCATAAGGAGGGGTAAGTGATGGTTCGCTGGGACGATCTATCGCCCGCTGAGATCACGGTACTTGAGACGGTTTTCTGGTCGTCCGGAGTTTCGCGCTCCGAACTCGCCGAACAATCCGGCTTCTCGCGCAGCAAGGCCAACATGGCGACGGCGGCGTTGATCGAGCGTGGCATGCTCACTAAAAGGGTCAGCTTCGCATTCTTTTTGGCTCAATCTGGAACCAGACCGTAGCACCGATCACCCCAACTGAATGATCTGATTGAGCACGCCACAGACCTCTGCAAAGCGGATATCGGCCAGATTGCCCATCGGGTGAGGGGCGGCCTGGCGGACCCGCCAGTCGAATGATTTGGGTTGATGACAAAGTACGTAACTGGTCTTGCCGGATTTGGCACCACCGGCAATGCCCGCCACCACCGCAAACGGGTTGCTCGCGTTGTAGACCGCCGTCGTCATCGGCAAGCCGACCACCAGTGAAGTTCGCTCATTGAATGCGCGAGGCGACAACACCAGAAAAGGATGGCGATCCCGCATTTCCGTACCTGCCTGGGGATTGCAGTCAATCCAGATGATCTCCTGCCGTTCCGGAACCCAGTTGCCTTTCCTTTTGGCTACCACCGCTCGGCCCCCAGCTCGCTGACTGGCATGACCTCCCCGCCGTGCAAAGTGGGGTCAAAAAGCGACAGTCTCTGCTCCAGTGTCGGAAGCGGATCCTTGATCGGCTCGATGACGACCCGCCCTTCCTCCACCGTCACGCGAACCCGCTGATCGGCGTGCAAATGAGCCTCCCTCGCCACGGCGGCAGGCAAACGAACGCCGAGATTATTACCCCAATGTTTGATATCCAGAATCGCTTCAGCCATTTTATTACTCCAAAAGTTTAAACAAAGTATAAACACGTACCGGGATGTTGCCAACAGGAAACATCCCGGTACGAGGATCGTAGGGCGCAATAAGCGGAGCGCGTTGCGCCGTCTCCACCTCATCCCGGCGCAATGCCCGTTGGTTATTGCGCCCTACGCGATGGTGGCGCCAATCCCACCAGAAAACCGCGACAATCACGCGAACACCGATTAACTTCACGCTTTTTTTGGCCGAAGTTCGGCCTTGTCTATCCGAAGTGGCGGCGCCTAGAATTAGTTCAAACAGGTGAAGTCAGCCGCCGAACATTCATGTTCGACCATAAGGAGGGGTAAGTGATGGTTCGCTGGGACGATCTTTCGCCCACTGAGATCACGGTACTTGAGACGGTTTTCTGGTCGTCCGGAGTTTCGCGCTCCGAACTCGCCGAGCAATCCGGATTCTCGCGCAGCAAGGCCAACATGGCGACGGCGGCGCTGATCGAGCGCGGCATGCTAGACGAAACAGGGCCGCAGGCCTCGTCCGGCGGGCGTCGTCCCGAGACGCTGCTGCTCTCATCCGACATGGGCGTGCTGGCGGCCATTGACCTCGGCGCATCGAGCGTTGACGTTGCGTTGGTGGCGCCGGACATGACCGTCCTCGCGCATCACGCCGAAGCGATCGAGATCACCGAGGGGCCGGGCGTCGTCCTCTCGCGCGTCAAGGACATCCTGCGCGACCTGCGCAAGCGGTGCAACGTCCGTGCCGAGAAGGTCATCGGCATCGGTATCGGAGTTCCCGGCCCAGTGGAGTTCGACAGCGGCCTGCTCGTCGCGCCACCGATCATGCCCGGCTGGGAAGGTTTTTCGATCCGCGAATACCTGCGTGAGGAATACGCGGCGCCGGCGTTCATAGACAACGACGTCAACGTGATGGCGATGGGCGAATTGTGGCGACTGCACCGCAAGCTGCCCAACTTCCTGGTCATCAAGATCGGCACCGGCATCGGTTGCGGCATCGTGTGCAACCGCATGATCTATCGCGGCACCAACGGCTCGGCCGGCGACGTCGGCCATATCTGCGTCGATCCCGCCGGCGAACGCTGCCATTGCGGCAACCAGGGCTGCGTCGAGATCATGGCCGCCGGTCCTGCGATTGCGCGCCAGGGCACCGAGGCGGCGAAGGCGGGAAAAAGCCCGCAACTGGCTCAGGTGCTGGCGACGAACGGCGTCATCACGCCGGAAGACGTCGGACAGGCGAGCCGCGGCGGCGACGTCGCAGCCAACGCGATCATCAAGCTCTCGGGCAAGCTGATCGGCCAGATGCTCGCCACCGTCGTCAACTTCTTCAACCCGTCGCACATCTTCATCGCCGGCGGCATCTCGCACATCGGGCCGATGTTCCTGGCTTCGATCCGCCAGAGCATCTACCAGCGCTCCCTGCCACTTTCCACGCGCCATCTGGAAATCCTTTACGCCCCGCTTGGCATCCGCGCCGGGGTGATCGGCTGCGCGGCGATGGCCTTGCAGGAAACCATGCGTGTGCGCGGCGTATTACCGGACATGCAAGCAGGAGCCCAGTCATGAGCCTCGCTGTTGATTTCCGTTCGATCAGCAAGAGCTTCGGCCTCGTCGAAGTGCTCCATTCGGTCAGTTTCGCGCTGGAGCCGGGCCGGGTGATCGGCCTGCTTGGAGAGAACGGCGCCGGCAAGTCCACGCTGGTCAAGATCCTCTCCGGCTACGAGCAAGCGACCGAAGGCGACTTCACGATCAACGGCGTACCGCATCGCTTTGCCAACTCACGCGAGGCCGAGCACGAGGGCGTCGTCCTCATCCACCAGG
>JAGNOM010000318.1 GCA_017990155.1 Propionivibrio sp.
TTCCACGCCATTCTAGTGACCCTTCCCGAATTAAGGCAAAGACTTCCACAGGTGACCGTTTGATGAGTCGCCAGGAAGGTTTGCGTCCAGCGCTTTACCATCGTTTTCACGCCCTCGTGCCGTTTCTCGCCAACCGCACCGTGCTGCGCCTGTGGCGCGGACTGGTCTGGGGCTTCTGGATCGTCTATTTCGGCTTCGTCGTGCTGGTGCTCGCCTTGCGCTACAGCATCCTGCCCAACATCGAGATTTATCGCCCCTACCTTGAACAGGTGGCCAGCCAGCGTCTTGGGCAGCCGGTCAGCATCGGGCGCGTCGAGGCCAGCTGGGAAGGGATCAATCCCGACCTGACGCTGCTCGATGTTCGCGTCGCCGATGCGGAAGGGCGGCCTGCGCTGGCGTTCTCGGAGGTCGAAGCGATTCTCTCCTGGTGGTCGGTGCCGAGCGGGCAAATCCAGCTGCGGCTGTTGAGTATCAACGCGCCGACCTTGAACCTCCGGCGCGATGCGTCGGGGCAGTTTTTCGTGGCCGGCCTGCCGGTTGGGGACAGCGATAGCGGCGGGAGCATTCCGGACTGGATTCTCGGCCAGCGCCGCATTCGCATCCTGGGCGCGACGCTGGTCTGGGAAGACGAATTGCGCAACGCCGCGCCGCTCATTCTGGAAGACGTCGAATTCGCGCTCGACAATGAGGGCCGTCAGCATCGTTTCGGGTTGACCGCGCTGCCGCCGGGCGAGGCGGCGTCGAGAATCGACGTTCGTGGCGATCTGCGCGGGCGCAGCGTCGAGCGCCCGGCCGCCTGGTCCGGAAAACTCTATGCCGAGGTCGATTCGGCCGATCTGGCGGTCTGGAAGCAATGGGTTGACTACCCGGTCGCGCTGCCGCACGGCCATGGGGCTTTTCGTGCCTGGGTCGATTTTGCCGAGGGTGCGCTGCGCGAAGTGACGAGCGACGTCTCGCTGCAAGACGTCAATCTTCGCCTGGCTGCGGACCTGCCGCCGCTTGAGCTCGATCACATGTCCGGGCGAATCGGCGTTCGTCTGGTAGGGAAGCGGATCGAAATCAACGGAAAACAGGTCGAACTTTCGACCCGGCCAAACGCGTCGGCCCAGACTGAAGCGAGGGACGCTTCGCAGGCCGCTTCGACCCGGATCGCGCCGATGGATTTTCACGTCGACTGGCAGCCGTTGGAGAAAACCGCCGGCGGCAGCGGAAATGCCAGCGCCAGTGCGCTTGATGTCGGGGCGTTGGCGCGCTTGGCCGGATATTTGCCGCTCGACGCGCAGACCCGGCGATTGCTCCGCGAGTACGCGCCGCAGGGGCGGGTGAGCGCGCTGACGGCAAAATGGACAGGTAACGCCGACGCACTGCAGACGTATTCGTTCAAGGCCGGATTCGATCACATGGCGCTCAAGGCGCAAGGCTATTTCCCCGGCTTTTCCGGCCTCTCCGGCGCCTTCGAAGCGACCGAAGCCGGCGGTCGCGCCAGCCTGGGGGCGAAAAAGCCGACGCTCGATCTGCCGGGGGTCTTCCCGGTTTCGCTGGTCGAACTTGATTCGCTGGACGCCGAGTTGCGCTGGAAGATTGAAAATGGCGTTGAAAAAGGCGTCGAAAAAGGTGCGCTCGACGTCGAATTGTTGCGTGCCGAATTCGCCGGACCCGAAGCGGCCGGTTCGGCCAAGGGCAAGTATCGGAATACGGGGGATGGACCCGGCACTATTGATCTGACGGCGGCGTTGTCGCGTGCCGATGCGCGGGCCGTCTGGCGCTACATGCCGCACGAGGTGGGCGAGGGTGCGCGCTTCTGGTTGCGCGACTCGCTGCTGGCCGGAACGTCGAACGACGCGAAATTGATCCTCAAAGGCGATCTGAACGACTTCCCCTTCCTCGACAAGCGCAAGGGCGAGTTCCTGGTCACCGTCAAGGCGCGCGACGTCGTGCTCGATTACGGCAAGGGCTGGCCGCGCATCGAAGGCATCGACGGCGATCTGCGTTTCGAAGGCAACGGCATGGTCGTCGACGCGCAGCACGGGACGATGCTTGGTGCCCGGCTCAGCAACACCCGCGCCGAGATTCCGGACTTCGACAAGCCGATCTCCACGCTGCTCGTGAAGGGGTACGCCGAGGGGCCGACTGCCGAGTTCCTCAAGTTCATCGACCAAAGCCCGGTCGCCGAGCGCATCGACCATTTCACCGAAAACATGCGCGCCGCCGGCAACGGTTACCTCGATATCGCGCTGCACATCCCGCTCGACGAGAAGAAACTGGGCGAATCGAAGATCGACGGCACCTACCTCTTCAAGAACAACGAAGTGACGGTGGACTCGGCGCTGCCGGCGATCCAGCAGGTCAATGGCAGCCTGAAGTTCTCCGGGAACGACCTGCGTGTCCCCGAGATCAGCGGCACTTTGTTCGGCGGACCGCTCAAGATCAAGGGCGGGACGCAGAAAGACGGCCGCGTGCTGATCAGCGCCAGTGGCACGGCCGATTTCGCGCAGTTTCGCAAGCAGGCCAGTTCACCGCTGCTGAACAAACTCTCCGGCACGGTCCCGTATCGCGGCGAAATCCTGGTTAACAAGCGCGACGCCGATCTGGTCGTCGAATCGACGCTGGTCGGGCTGGCGTCGGCTTTCCCCGAGCCGTTCAACAAGTCGGTGAGCGAGGCGCTGCCGATGCGCTTCGAAAAGCGGCTGCTACCGGCGCCATCGGTGGCGAAAGGAAAAGCGGCGAGTACCCCGGTGGCTCCGGTGCGCGATCAGCTCAGTCTCGCGCTGGGCGAGGCCGGCAATCTGCTGTCGCTGCAGATGATCCGGCGCAACCAGAGCGGCGGATTCGTCACCGAACGTGGCGCCATTGCCGTCGGACGGCCGCTGCAGCTGCCCGAGACCGGGATCGCGCTGGGCGTGACGGCGAAGACGCTCGATCTCGACGCCTGGCGGGCGGCGATGAAGTCGGAGGACGGTGCGGCATCGTCGGGCGCTTCGCCATCCATGCCGGATTCGATCAGCGTGCGGACGGGGGAATTGAAGGTGCTCGGGCGGAGTTTCAAGGACGTCGATCTGGCGGTGACGAATACCGAAGCCGGTTCGTTGAAGATGTATTTCAGCTCACCTCAAGCCAGCGGCGACGTGCTCTGGGACGGCGCCGGCAGTGGCAAGCTGACCGCACGATTGACCCGGCTGTGGCTCGAACCTTCGGATCCGACGATCGCTTCCATGGCCCAGAAAGACGCCGACGACTTGAAGGAACTGCCGGCGCTGGACGTGATCGCCGACGACTTCGCGCTTGGGGTACGCAAATTCGGCCGTCTTGAACTGCACGCGCTGAACGAAGGCGGCGCCTGGCGGCTGAACCAGGTGAAAATGACCAATCCGCATGGAGAGCTTTCGGGCAGTGGGCAGTGGCAGGTCGGCGGCGGCAAGAGCCGGACGCGGATGGACTTCAAGATCGACAGTAGCGACGTCGGCAAATTGCTCGAACGTGTCGGCTATCCCGGAACGGTGCGCGGCGCGACGGCAAAACTTGAAGGAAAACTTGCCTGGAACAGCTCGCCGACGGACCTCGACTACAAATCGCTGAGTGGCGAGATGGCGCTCGATGCGGCCAAGGGACAGTTCGTGAAGCTTGATCCCGGCGCGGCGGGAAAGCTGCTCGGGCTGATCAGCCTGCAAGGCTTGCCGCGTCGCATCACGCTCGACTTCGGGGATGTCTTCAGTTCCGGATTGGCGTTCGACAGCGTGGCCAGCAAGCTGACCGTTCAGGATGGGTTGATGCGGACCGAACGGCTGCAGATCGACGGACCATCGGC
>JAGNOM010000062.1 GCA_017990155.1 Propionivibrio sp.
TCGTGCAAGGTGGCCGGGTCTTCACTCAGCCAGCGGGCCTCGACGATACGGCGGCTGCGCTCATCAAGGCTGCCTAGCGCCGATTGGAGTCCGTCGCTATGCAGATGATCGCGCGCCCGCGATTCGAGCACGCGTGTCGGTTCGCTGCGATTGTCTTCAAGGTAGGCGATCGGCGCGAAAGCGTCCTCGTCGTCGTTGCCGTTTTCGAGTGCCAGATCGTGCCCCGAGAGACGCGTCTCCATCTCGATGACTTCTTCCGGCTTGACGCTCAGTTGATGCGCCATGTCGGCAACCTGATTGGGCGTCAGCGCCTCACTGCCGGGTTTCATGCTGCGCAGGTTGAAGAACAGCTTGCGCTGCGCCTTGGTCGTCGCCACCTTGACCATGCGCCAGTTCTTCAGCACGTACTCATGGATCTCGGCCTTGATCCAGTGGATCGCGAACGACACCAGACGCACGCCGTGCGACGGGTCAAAGCGCTTGACCGCCTTCATCAGGCCAATGTTGCCCTCCTGGATCAGGTCGGCGTGCGGTAGCCCATAGCCTAGATAGCCGCGCGCAATCGAGATGACCAGACGCAGATGGGAAAGAACCAGTTGGCGCGCCGCTTCGACATCCTCTTCCTCGCGAAACTGCGTCGCCAGCCGGAACTCTTCCTCCTCGGTCAGGATCGGAAATTGTTTCGCTGCCTGAATGTAAGCGTCGATGTTGCCTACAGCAGAGATCATCGGAAAAGCCAGAGCTTGCGTCATGTGGATCTACACCTCCTCGGGTAACACAAAGTGGGACGAACAAATTTTAGCACTCTCGTACAGAGACTGCTAAAAGCGGGAGGAGTTTCGTGTACCGGTTTGTAATTTGCGGGATCGTCAAAACAGCATCGCCTCAAAGCTCACGAAATTGCGCGCTCGCCGCATCTTTCCCCGACAGCAAGGGTTCGCCGTCGATCGGCCACTTGATGGCCAGATCGGGGTCATTCCAGAGGATGCCGCGTTCGAACTCGGGTGCGTAGTAATCCGTCGTCTTGTAGAGGAACTCGGCCGACTCGCTGAGCACCAGAAAGCCGTGCGCGAGCCCGGGCGGAATCCACAGCTGGCGCTTGTTATCTGCCGAGAGTATCTCACCGACCCATCGGCCGAACGTCGGCGAATTCTTGCCGATATCGACCGCGACATCGAAGACTTCGCCGGCCACCACTCGCACCAGTTTGCCTTGGGCCTTGGGCGGCAGCTGATAGTGCAGACCGCGCAGGACGTTCTTCGCCGACTTCGAGTGGTTGTCCTGAACGAATTCGAGATCGAGGCCGGTGGCCTCGTTGAAACGCTGCTGGTTGAAGCTTTCAAAGAAGAAACCACGCTCGTCGCCGAAGACGCTCGGTTCGATCAGCAGCACATCGGGGATGGAAAGCGGCGTGACTTTCATGCGAACACCTTGTCGCGCAAGAGACCTTGTAGATATTGGCCATAGCCGGACTTGCCCAACTGTTGCGCCTGTTGTTCTAGCTGTGCATCGTCGATCCAGCCGTTGCGCCAGCTGATTTCTTCCGGACAGGCGACTTTGAGACCTTGCCGGCTCTCGATCGTGCTGATGAACTGGCTGGCTTCGAGCATCGATTCGTGCGTGCCGGTATCGAGCCAGGCGTAGCCGCGGCCCATGGTCTTGACGCTGAGCGTGCCCTGTTCGAGGTAGAGCCGGTTGAGGTCGGTAATCTCGAATTCGCCGCGCGCCGAGGGTTTGACTTGCTTGGCCAGTTCGACGACGTGCCGATCGTAGAAGTAGAGGCCGGTGACGGCGTAGCGCGATTTGGGTGCCTTCGGCTTTTCTTCGAGGCTGATCGCGCGCCATTGCGCGTCGAACTCGACGACGCCGTAGCGCTCGGGGTCATTGACCGCATAGGCGAAGACCGTGGCGCCGTCGGTCTTGGCGGTGGAATCCTGCAACAGTCCGGCGAAGTCGTGGCCATAGAAGATGTTGTCGCCGAGCACCAGCGCGGAGGGGGCATCGCCGATGAAGTGCTCACCGATCAGGAAGGCCTGCGCGAGACCGTCCGGTGAGGGCTGGACGGCATACGTGAGGTTGATTCCCCACTGGCTGCCGTCGCCGAGCAATTGCTCGAAGCGCGGGGTGTCCTGCGGGGTGGAAATGATCAGGATGTCGCGGATGCCGGCGAGCAGAAGCGTACTCAACGGGTAGTAGATCATCGGCTTGTCGAAGATCGGCAGGAGCTGCTTGGAGACGACCTGCGTTGCCGGGTAAAGCCGGGTGCCGGAGCCGCCGGCGAGGATGATGCCTTTGCGGTGGGTGGTGTGCATGTTTGGCATTCGGAGAGGGGGTTGGTTTTGTTGAGGTTCTTTCGCGCAGAGAATCTGCGCTCCTACGCGGTGGGGGTGTGGTTTTGTAGGAGCCCGACTTGGTTGGGCGATGGCGGCCGGTCCGTGTTCATTGGCTGCAGATTTCCGTGAGCATGCGCTGGACGCCGTCTTTCCAGTCCGGCAGATGGAGGCCAAAGGTGGTTTGCAGTTTGGTTGTATCCAGCCGCGAGTTGAGCGGTCGCTTGGCCGGCGTGGGGTAGGCACTCGTCGGGATGGCTTCGATGGCCTCCGGTGGTACGTGGATCGGCTGGCCGGTTTGCCGGGCATACTCGATCACAAACTGCGCATAGCCGTGCCAACTCGTTTCGCCGCCGGCGACGAGGTGGTAGAGGCCGGCGAGCATCTGACCGTCGGGGCGAGTCTGCACGGTGCGAATCGCGTGCGCCGTGACGTCGGCAAGGAGTTCGGCGCCGGTCGGGGCGCCGATCTGGTCGGCGATGACTTTCAGTTCGTCGCGCTCTTTCGCCAGACGTAGCATGGTCTTGGCGAAGTTGGCGCCACGCGCGGCAAAGACCCAGCTGGTGCGGAAGATGAGGTGGCGGGTACAGCGGGCAACGGCCTGTTCGCCTTCGAGCTTGGTCTTTCCGTAGACGCCAAGCGGGCCGGTGGCGTCGGTTTCCTTCCACGGCGTCGTGCCGCTGCCGTCGAAGACGTAGTCGGTCGAGTAGTGGATGAGCCAGGCGCCGAGCTTCTCGGCTTCGTCGGCGAGGACGCCGGGGGCGAGCGCGTTGATCATGCGCACGAGGTCGGGTTCGGACTCGGCCTTGTCGACGGCGGTGTGCGCGGCGGCGTTGACGATGACGTCCGGTCTGACCTTGCGGACGGTCTCGGCGAGTCCAGCGAGCTTGGTGAAGTCACCGCAGTAGTCGGCGCTGTCGAATTCGAGGGCGATAAGTTCGCCCAAGGGGGCGAGGCTTCGCTGCAGTTCCCAGCCGACCTGGCCGCCTTTGCCGAAGAGGAGGATCTTCATGGCCACTCCTCAGGCACCGTACTGCTTGGCAACCCAGTCGCGATAATTGCCGCTGAGGACGTTGTTAACCCACGGCTGATTGGCGAGATACCACTCGACGGTCTTGCGAATGCCGGTCTCAAAGGTTTCGGCTGGTTTCCAGCCGAGTTCGCGTTCGAGCTTCCTCGCGTCGATGGCGTAACGGCGGTCGTGGCCGGGGCGGTCGGTGACGTAGGTGATCTGGTCTTTGTAGGGTTTGCCGTCGGGGCGTGGACGCAGCTCGTCGAGCAGGGCGCAAACCGTATGCACGATGTCGAGATTGGGCTTTTCGTTCCAGCCGCCGACGTTGTAGGTTTCGCCGATCTCTCCTTTTTCGAGCACGCGGCGGATGGCGCTGCAGTGATCTTTCACATAGAGCCAGTCGCGGATCTGCTGGCCGTCGCCGTAGACCGGCAAGGGCTTGCCGGCGAGCGAGTTGACGATCAGGAGCGGGATCAGCTTTTCCGGGAAGTGGTAGGGGCCGTAGTTGTTGGAGCAGTTGGTGGTGAGGACCGGTAAACCGTAGGTGTGGTGGTAGGCGCGGACGAGGTGGTCGGAGGCGGCTTTGGAGGCGGAGTACGGACTGTTCGGTTCGTAGCGGTGGGCTTCGGTGAAAGCGGGGTCGGTTTTGCTCAGCGAGCCATACACTTCGTCGGTGGAGACGTGCAGCAGGCGGAAGTCGGTCTTGGCCTCGCTCTCCAATCCGCCCCAGTAGGCGCGCACGGCTTCGAGCAGCTGGAAGGTGCCGACGATGTTGGTCTGGATGAATTCGCCGGGGCCGTGGATCGAGCGGTCGACGTGCGATTCGGCGGCGAAGTTGATGACGGCGCGCGGTTGGTGTTCGGCCAAGAGGCGGGTGACGAGGGTGAAATCGCCGATGTCGCCCTGGACGAAGATGTGGCGCGCATCACCGTCCAGGCTGGCGAGGTTCTCGAGGTTGCCGGCGTAGGTCAGCTTGTCGAGGTTGATGACGGGCTCGTCCGACTGCGCCAACCAATCCAACACAAAGTTGCTGCCGATGAAACCGGCGCCGCCGGTGACGAGGAGGGTCATGGAGTGCTCCTGAAAATGGGTCGTGGGTCACAAGGCCGCGATGATAGCCCGTTCGCTTGAGCCCTGGCAGTGGTTCGTCCTCAACGCCCGTAGATGTCCTCAAAGCGCACGATGTCGTCTTCGCCGAGATACGAGCCCGATTGCACTTCGATCATCTCCAGCGGAATGCAGCCTGGATTTTCGAGCCGGTGATGCGTTCCCAGCGGAATGAAGGTCGATTCGTTCTCAGAGAGCAGGAAAGTCGAATCGCCGCGCGTCACCTTGGCCGTGCCGCGCACGACGATCCAGTGTTCGGCGCGGTGGTGGTGCATCTGCAGCGACAGGCAGGAACCGGGCTTGACGATGATACGCTTGACGAGGAAACGCTCGCCGACATCGACGCCGTCGTAAGAGCCCCACGGCCGATAGACCTTGCGGTGGAGAAGCCCCTCCGAACGGCCTTCGCGCTTGAGGTGATCGACGATCTCCTTGACCTCCTGCGTCTTGCTCTTGTGCGCGACCAGCACGGCGTCCGGCGTCTGCACCACGATCATGTCTTCAACGCCGAGGCAGGCCAGCAGGCGGCCGTCGGACATGGCCAGGGTGTTGTGGCAGTCGACCATCACGACGTCGCCCTGGACCACATTGCCTTCGTCATTCTTGGGCAGGACTTCCCACAGCGCATCCCAGGCACCGACGTCCGACCAGCCTGCGGAGAGTGGGATCACTACGCCGGGCGGCAGAACGCCTTCACTGGCCGCGATGCGCTCCATCACCGCGTAATCGATCGAGTCCTTCGGGCACTGGGTAAACGCCTCCTTGCCGACGCGCAGAAATTCGCCGTCGACCGATCCCTGCTCCCAGGCGGTGACACAGGCGGCAAGAATGTCGTTGCGGCAGACTTCCATTGCTGCCAGCCACACCGAGGCGCGCATCATGAACAGACCGCTGTTCCAGAAGTAAGAGCCGTCGTCGAGATACATCTGTGCCGTCGCCAGATCGGGCTTTTCGATGAAGCGCGCGATGGCTTTCGCGCCGTTGTCACCAAAGTCAGCGCCGGCCTGTATATAGCCGTAGCCGGTTTCCGGCGAATCCGGCGTGATGCCGAAGGTCACCACTGCCCCCGCGTCGGCCAGCGCTGCACCCTGGCGTACGACAGCCTGAAATGCCAGCGTATCGAGAATGACGTGGTCGGACGGCATCACCAGCAGGATCGGATCGCTGCCATCGCGCATCGCCGCCAGCGCAGCGAGCGTCAGCGCCGGTGCCGTGTTGCGCCCGAAGGGTTCAAGAACGATCGCTCCCGGCGTGCCCATCAGCCGCAGTTGCTCTGCGATGACAAAGCGGTATTCCTCATTGCATACCACCATCGGCGCGGCGATTTCCAGTCCGGCGATTCCCTCGACGCGCCGGACCGTCGCCTGCAGGAGCGAATCGTCACCGATCAGCGGCAGCAACTGCTTGGGGTACTTCTCACGCGACAACGGCCACAGGCGCGTACCCGAGCCACCGGAAAGAACGACGGGCTGAATCAGCATGAAACGATCTCCATGAAAACAAGTAAGCATAGTTCGGCCACCGGTCCTGTGCGTGGCCTCAAGTGTAGGGTTTGGCGCTTATACATCAAGTCCCGATTTGAGTCGTTGCAGACACGCCTGCACCAGTGCGCCTGCGCGTTCCTGCGTGGCGGCCTCCGCATAGCAGCGCAATTCCGGCGCGTTGCCCGAAGGGCGAAAATGCACGATCTCATCGCCTTCCAGCGAGATGCGCAAACCATCGGTTTGATCCAGACCCCGCGGCTTGCCGCACAGTCCTCCCAGCAGCTTTTCGATCGAATCGGGCGAGGCCGAGAGCTTATGCAAAAGGGCGCGACTCGTTTCGGTCGGGAAGTTCTGCAAGCGATCGCTAGCCGTAAAGCGCGCCGGCATGTGATTGAGCAATTCGGAGACCTTGGTCCCGCCCTCGCGCGCCATCGACAGCAAGCAAAGAATCGGTAGCACCGCGTCCCGCGTCATCAGCGCGTCTAGTTTCCGACCGTTCTTTTCAATGTCCGAACCGACCAGAAAGCCCCCGTTCGGCTCAAAGCCCACGACGTTCTTGATGCCTCCTGCACCAATCAACTGCTCAATTCCTTCGATGACGTACGGCGACCCGATCCGCGTCCGCACCACTTTGGAAAAGGCGCCACATGACTCGACCGCTGTATTGCAGCTCACCGTCGTCGCGACCGCCTGTGCGCCAAGATACTGCGCACACAGAATGCCGGCGACATCGCCGCGAAACCAGTCGCCATGTTCATCGCCAAGGAGTGGTCGGTCGCCATCGCCATCGGTGGAAAGAATCGCATCGAAGCCGTGTTGCCTGGCCCAGCTGCGCGCCTGCGCGATATCGGCCTCGCTCACCGCCTCCGTATCGATCGGGACGAACTTATCGACGCGCCCGAGCGAGATCACTTCGGCACCCAGAGACCGCAAGAGTTCGCCTATCAAATCGCGAGCGACGCTCGAGTGCTCGTAAAATCCGAGCCTCATGCCAGCGAGCGATCGCGGCGCGAAAAAGCCTAGATAGCGCTTTATATAGGCTTGGTAGGCGCCACGATTGACCGGTGGCAGATCAACCACCCGTCCGTTAACCGGCACCGCCACCAGCGCACCGGCGATGCGTGCCTCGTCCTCTTTTGTGATCTCGCCCGTAGCGCTATAAAACTTGATCCCATTGCGGTCAAACGGGATATGGCTGCCGGTAATCATGAGTGCCGGCAGGCCCTGTTGCTGCGCGTAAAAAGCGAGCGCCGGCGTCGGGATCGTGCCGCAGAATTCGACGCTCAACCCGGCGTTCCAGATCGCTGCTGCACACGCCGCAGCGATCCTCGGGCTGCTCGGTCGCAGGTCCATCGCCAGCGCAACGCTTCCTCGAGTGGTCACAACCGAGTTCAAGAACGCCGAGGTGTACGCGAAGCAAACCTCGTCGCTCATATCGGCCACCAGACCACGCGCACCGCTCGTCCCGAATCGGACGCCGCTGCTGTTCATCAGGTCTTGAATCACTATCCGATTACCAGTCGTGCTCATGATTGTCTTTCTGAAGTAGCCCGGATTATTCCCGTCGTTGCCGTAGTATCACGCGAAAATGCATCGAGCAGATAACTCGAGAGGTGGCCAATAACGGGCAGGGAGTTCGTTGTCGACTCAGCGCCGCGGTGCAGCTTCTGATTCTGGAAAAAGAAAAAGGCACCGAGAACCGAGTTCTAGGTGCCTAATTTCTATATGAATACGTGGTAGGGCGTGTAAGGATCGAACTTACGACAAACGGATTAAGAGTTTGCCATTAACACTGCATGTCTAGGAAAACCGGGCGAAGGCGAGCGTAGACTAAAACAGTCGAAAGTAGTTATGCGACAGTAAGTTAGCGTAGTTTGGCAAAACAGGTCACACCTTATGTCTGTACCGCTACTGTACCGTAGGCTCGGAAATTCACTCCCCAGCCATAAGCAAAAACACCGCCTTTTTGTCGGTTTCGGCATACAAACGGGGTAACTACCATGCGTGTGAGATTCGGCCACACCCTTGGAAAGTGATTCATCCAGATGTTCAGCCTGCATCCTTGTGCTGCGCCTCATGATTGAGGACGCGGACTACCCGGTATTCGAGTTACTGAGCAAGGGTCATATCTCTGTCGGTGACAAGCTCCAAGGCGATCTGAAAGCCTTGAGTGACGAAGGGCTTGTCCACTTGAGTCGCGGGTGGCGGTCTAGTGCCTATGGTCAGCGCCGCCCAAGCTGCCTTGCGGCGTGCCGAAGACTTCTTTCGTGATCACCAGTGTTCCGGTTTCATTATTGGCTTTTTCTTTGTTGGTACACGTGGAGGTAACTGCGCAGCTTCCAGTTCTGCATCAAGGATGTATCGCCGCATCCAATGTGCGTGGCGTTCCAATGATGCGCTGATCGATCGGGCACCACCTGAATCGGGTGGACGGACAGGTGTGATTACACCCAGTGTGATGTGAGGGAAGTCCTCGCGGATTGCTTTCAATGTTGGTTCTGCGTCAGAGTCGTTTGTAACGAGCACCTGATGATCGACAAGATTCTTCGCGGCATCTCGATACATGCTGATTGCGATGTTTACGTCTGTCTGCTTCTCTTCGATTTTCCAGACGCGCGTACGCTTGAGACGATCGTAGGGCTGACCGGCGATATATTCCGGCAGGAGTGTGCCCGTCTTGTCGTGCGAATGGATGCCTCGTGTGATTTGCATCCGTTCCGGATACAGGAGTTCCAAGGCTCTCAAGTAGCTTTGCTGTGCTTCGACTGATTTCTGCCCGTGAGTTGCGAATTTTGCCAAGGCATGTGCTGTGAAGAGTTTCACAGCATCGACAGTCGATTCCTGATCCTGAATTCTGACGATCTGTTCGAAGAGCGCAACGATATCCAGCCATTTATGCTGGCTGTCGCGCAGCCGGCCATAATAGAGGTTGTAGCCGTCGATGTAGACAGTGGTGCGTTTCGTTTTCTGGCCCCTGTTCTCTTTTTCTAGGCATGAAAAAACCGCCTCGGGGGCGGTCTTTTCGTCCTAAGCCGAAGCCAACTTAATGACCCGACGAAGGCTGAGTGGTGACTAAATTACATCACGCCAAATCACTCAAGTCAACACCAATTCACTCCACTTCACACCGTTGCCCATTACCGTACAGCCAGCCCTGTTGGTCTCTGGTGTTACTGTCAAAAGGCCTATGTCCCTGCTAACGTGCCCCGCACGTTTCCCGATCAGGCATCTCAAGCGCACATTTCCGATCGTTGTGTGGCACAAAATGGCCCCAAGTGCCTATCCTGCACTAGACCTCATCTCCACCGGTTTTTGGTCATGACCAAATTATGATGCAGCGGCTTCTGCGCACGAAGGTAACACCGTATCCAGAGTAGGAAATGCCCCCAAACATGCGGTTCAATCGTTGTGTGCCACAAAATACCGGCAACTGCCTATCCTGCGCTAGCCCACATCTCCCCTGTTTTTTTGGTCATGACCAAATTTCTCTGTTCGTTTGAAATCCAGCGTGGCCTCAAATTCTCTGGCTGAATGCCGTGTCGGGCTATTTCACGCGAGAGATTTTTGGCAAAAAGCCAAGAACTGACGATCTGACATGCGCGGCTAACATTGGAATACGCGGGTATTTACCCGGTGCTTTGCCTTTCCTGCACTAGCCCACGCACTCTTGAAGATTTGGTCATGACCAAGTTTCTCGGATATCCAAAAGGGATGTAGATAAAGCGTGGTTATGCAGTGGTGACACGACTTCGAACCGGCTTGAAACCCTGTCACCATCGACTAATTAACTCCCCAGTGAGATAATTAAAAACTCGTATGGCATTTGACTGTAGCTGAAGTAACAATCAAGCGAACGCTGATTTTTATGCCCTAAGAACGCCATTTGCGTGCCGGGTGCGGCCCCGAAAAGAACGGGCCTGACAGGTGGGAAAGTAGCTCGTAAGAGCCACCAGACAAGCTGCGGAAAGACGCGTCGTATAGACCATGCCCCAAGAACGCGAAAGCGTGCCGGGCGTCGGCTCCGAAAAGAATGAGCCTGACAGTCGGGAATAGAAGCTCGCAAGAGCCGACTGACAGACCGGAAAAGACGGTCCCGCGTTCGCCCTCAACCTTCTGGAGTGGCGAATATGATTAACACCCGCAAATCCCTGTCCCTACTTGGCGTGACGGTCTGGATGCTCTTCGGCGCCAACATCACGCACGCACAAATCCCCGTAACCGACGGCGCCTCGATCTCGCAACAGGTCGCAGCTCAAATCGAAACGATTGCAAAATGGAAATTGCAATACGAACAGATGATGAGCCAGATTGACCAAGCCAAGCAGCAATATGAATCGCTGACCGGCTCGCGTGGCCTGGGCACCATCATGAACAACGCTGCGTTGCGCGACTATCTGCCCCATGACTGGCAGGGCGTCTATGACAGCGTGAAAAGCGGCGGCTATTCCGGTCTGAGCGGTCGTGGCCAGAGCGTCTACAACGCCAACAAGATTTACGATTCCTGCGCACAGCTAAAGATTGCACAGCAACGCCTATCGTGTGAGGCGCAAGCGGTGAAAGGCGCGCAAGACAAAGGCTTTGCTCTCGATGCCTACGACGCTGCCAAGAGTCGAATCAACCAGATTGACCAGCTCATGGCGAAGATTAACGACACCTCTGACCCAAAAGCCATCGCAGAACTGCAAGCCCGGATTGCCACAGAGCAGGCGAACATCCAGAACGAGCAAACCAAGCTGCAAATGTATTCGATGGTTGCCGCGGCGGAAGATCGCATCCAAAAACAACGTCAGCGGGAAATCAACGCGGAAGTTGTTGATAAGCGCGGCTACCCTGCGCTGCAAATCGTCAATCCACTCGCCAAGTGAAGGAGAAAGTCATGTTTTACTTCCTGACAATTGTGCCCGTGGCCATGATCGTCGTTGCAATCTACCGATACTGGGTGAGCGCACGGCGACTTCACCTGTTCGATGAAATCGTCCGTCGCGCACCGAACTGGTTGCCGCTCGACGGAGTTGCTGTCGGTGCGGCCGGTTTTGTCCTGTACTACGCGAGCATGGATTGGTGGGGATTTTCGATTCCGATGTTGAATCAAGAGCCGCTTCCCGCATGGGGCTGCATGTTCATGGCCGTAGCGTCATGCGTCGGATGCCTGGCCGTGGCGTATTTCAACGCCGGAAAGCGATTTGAACACCCGTCATGGGTCGGTATGGCGGAAAGCGTCCTGCGTAGCGCCGTAGCTTTGAGAATTATCGATTCTGCCGAACTGATCCGGACTCTCAAGGCCACGCAGCAATACGGAATAAGCAATCCCAATAGCGCTATCGAAGGTGAAGCCCGCGAGGTGAGCAAATGAAAAATCTCAATACGATTCTATTTGTCATGGCCATGGTTCTTGCCGGATGCAATGAAGAAGAAACCGTGCAAACCGTCGA
>JAGNOM010000319.1 GCA_017990155.1 Propionivibrio sp.
GCCTTGCCTGCTCCTGATCGCACGCATACTCGACAATGCTCTGGGCCATCGCTTCAACATCTCCGGCAGGCACCAATTTTCCAGTTTGTCCGGCGCTTACCAATTCGCCATTGCCGCCCACGTCTGTTGCAACGACCGGCAATCCAGTCGCCATTGCTTCCAGAATCGTGTTCGAGATTCCTTCGGCCAACGATGGCAACACAAAACAATCGAGTCCGCGCAAGATTGCCGGGACATCGTTACGTTCGCCCGGCATCCATGCCAGATCACTCACACCGGCCTGCTGCAGCAATGCTTGCGCTTGCGCCTTCAACGGACCGTCACCAATCATGACCAGGCGCAGGCTTTTCCTCAATTCTGGTGCCATTGCCAGCGCGCGAATAAAGGCGCGCGCCAGCGTCGTCTGATCCTTCACCGTCTGCATGCGGCCGACCGTACCAACCAGCCATAGCCCTGATTCGCGAAACGGGCAGCCTTCGATTGCCTGCCTGTTCTCAGTCGGTTGAAAACGTTCGGCATCCACACCGTTGTAGATTTGCTGAATGCTTCCCTTGGAAATACCGACCTTGCCGAGCAAATAGTGTTCGAGATCACGCGACAAGGCTATGTAATGCGTCACGAATGGGCGGTAAATTCGACGTACCCACTGATATTTCTTGTTTGATCCGTCCAGATCTCCCACATCACGCCCATGCTCACCGTGTATCCGCACCGGGACGCCGGCAGCCCAAGCCGGTACGACCAGTTCCAGCGCACCGAGATTCCGCGTGTGAACAATCGCCGGACGTAACGTTCTGAATAGCCGGAATAGCCTCGGATAAATCCGCAACGCATGCCCCGGTGACTTGTTGAGCGCAATGAACTCGACATCATCATGCGCGATACGCTTGTGAAAATCGGTAATCTCGGTCAGCGAAATCACGGCATGTCGATAAGCGCCGGGTGGCATATGGTTGATCAGGTTGACGACGCCGTTTTCCAGACCTCCGACATCGAATCGATACATTACGTGGGCAACAAGTGGGCGCACATCATTGCTTCGGGTCATCGTTTATTCCGCGTGCGGGTGAGCGCAAGTTCGATGGCCGGCGCGGCCGCTTTGACAAAAGCGCCCAAAGCGGCTTCACCCTGCTCTTTTGCTGCATAGACGAAAATAACCGCCGAATCGTCACCTTGGCCCATCAGACGTGACAACGCCGCGTAGACCTTGGCCAAGTGATCACTAGCGGTGAGATGGCCATTCACCCAGTACCACTGCCAAACCATCATGCGTGAAGTGTCGAAAGAACGTAGCTCGGCGGACCGAACGGCGAGTGAGCGACCCGCAAAGTCGATTTGCTGCGTTCCAGAGGCGACGCGTGCCCAAACCGGGTTGTTGCTCGCAACCATGACGTTGGTCGAACTCACCATCTTGCGGCCATGATCCTGGTCGCGGTAATACGCGATGTACAGCCCGACCGTGCTCCCACCATTTGCATATGCGCTTTGCAGCACTGCCGACGGGTTCTCAAAACGCGGCGTCCAGTCGGTAAATTGGTTGGTATCGCCCCAGCCCTGAACCGGTTCGAGCTTGTCGATCTGCGCAACTTGAGGTGGCACATTTCGATCAATTTGCCATTTCGCTATCGGCCAGAGCAACGTGACGACGATGACCGCCAGTGCAGCGAAAAAGGGCGCTCTCCCGTAGGAAAGAATGTTGTCACCTATGACTTGCCGGGCTTGTGGAGCGATTTCCTCTTCCCGCCAGCGCGAGCCAATCCAGAACATCAGCATGATCACGACGCCAAAGAACACCCAGCCGTAGATCAAATGGTCAACCCCGACCGCCAGCTTGTTCCCTGACAGATGCCCGAGCATGACGATCATGTAGGCCCTGAGCCAGTTGGCAATCAGGGGGACGAGCAGTGATACGAATGCAAAGATCACTCGGCGCCTTGGCGACTGATAGGTCAGGTAGGCAAAAAGCGTCCCGACCACGAATGATGCGATGAGATAGCGGACACCACTGCACGCTTCGACGACCGACCAGTGTCCTGACGGAATGACGAACTGCAAGCCTTCGCGAAAAACCGGGATGCCGGTCAGGCGCAGCGCGAAGATTGTAAAACTGGCGGTCCATTCCATCATTTGCGGCATGGCGAATTCGCCGAACGGCACGGCAAAGAAGAGGAAAGCCAAGGGGAAGGTCATCGCGCGTGCCACTTGCACCCCGAGCACCGCCGGCACGCTCAGCACCAGCATGGACGCGAGAGCGAACTGCGCTACAACGCCAACCGCCGCGAGCTCGCCCAGCAACCAGGCAAACCCTGCTCCCACCAATAAAATGAGAATCCAGAAGTTCGGCCGAGGCGTCAGCCGCGCCACGTCATGCCGGATTCGCCATATCAACCACAACGAAATCGGCGGCACCAGGAAGCCATGCGTAAACGTCTCTGAACTTGACCAGAGGTCAACCATGGCCATTGCCGTTTCGCGATAGAACACGAGTATTGCCAGCAACGGGATTACCAGCGCGAACAAGGCACTACGCCAAGCGATCTCTGGCACTGCTTCGAAAGATGAGTGGCTATGATTTGTCATGCGCGGCAACTCAGCGTCTTGAACGGATGAGTGACAGCTTGGCGGACGAAAATCTCTTCCGCCGTGCAAATGCGTGAATCGCCTATCCACGCTGCGTTCGAGAGGGTTGGCACTTTCGATACAGCGATCCGCGCGAGCTGAGTCATGACGAGGCTTCCAGATATCGATCAATGTTCGATAGATGCGCGTCCCAGCTGTAACGCGCCAGAACCTGCTCGCGCGCGGCTTTTCCCATGGCATCGGCACGGTCGGTCGATTGCAGCAGGCATTCGATCTGACGCTGATAGTCCTCGACGGTTCCCGCCGTGAGGAAATCGCGCTCGGGAACGGCGTCCACCGGTTCAGAACACTCTTGCGAGGCGACGACCGGGACACCCATGGCCATGGCTTCCAGTACCTTGTTCTGGATTCCGCGGGCGAGGCGCAGCGGCGCGACGACGACGCGAGCATGCTGCAGGTACGGCCGAACGTCGTCCACAGTACCGGTAACCACCACGCGCTCGCCAGCCAGCGCCATGACCGCCGGTGTGGGGCTGCGACCGACGATGTAGAACTTCAGGTCCGGGCGGCGCTGCAACATCTGCGGCAGGATCTCTGTCGCGAACCAGGTCACGGCGTCGATATTCGGCCAGTAGTCCATGGCGCCGGTGAACACCAGCGGTACTTCGCCCGACGGGTAGGGCGACGAAAACGCATGCGCGGGCGAGAAGAACTCGGCATCGACGCCGTTGCACATGGCATCCACCCGCCCTTTGCATTCCGGTGCGCTACGGAAGAACAGTTCGGTTTCGTTCTCGGTCACAAAAAACGAATGCGTCGCCCGCTGCGCCACGGCGCGCTCGAACGCCAGCAATCGCGAGCCCTCGCGCCGATAGAGCCAGGACATCGGCCAGCGGTGATTGGCGGCATATTGAGTCCATTTGGCCGAATCCATGTCGACGAAGTCGACGAGCGTGCGCAGGTCTGGAACACCCTGGACATACTGCGCCATCGCTGACGAGAAGATGACCGCCGCGTCGATTTTCTGCTCGCGCAACGTGCGTTCAACCCAGGCCTGCAAACCGGCATTCCGGTAATAGGGCAAGGTCAAGGCTTCGTTGCCGAGCAGGCCTGCGAGGCTGCGAATCCTGGCGGTGCGCGGCGAAATCCGGGCGATATGCATGTCCGCGCAAAATTCGGGGAGCTTATCGACGTAGGCCTCGTCCTGCGGA
>JAGNOM010000063.1 GCA_017990155.1 Propionivibrio sp.
GTCGTGCATGACCGGCTGGCTGAGTTCCTCGGCGCTGCCGATGGCGGCGTCATCGAATACCGCTATGCCGATGCCGTCAAACTGGCTGGCCACTCATGCCCGACCGTCGCCGGCGCCTTCCTGCTTGCACGGCGCGCGCTGGCCTCGCTCTACACGGGCGAACTGCCGGAGCGCGGTGGTATTCGGGTCGATTTCAGGAACGCGCAGGAGACCGCTGTCACTGGCGTCATGGCGGCTGTGATCGGGCTGATCACCGGCGCGGCCGGGATCGGAGGTTTCAAAGGCATTGCCGGCCATTTTGCGCGACGCGACCTGCTCGACTTCGACAATCCCGAACTGGCCGGCGAAGTCGCCTTTACGCGCACAGACAGCGGCAAGCGCGTCGCGCTGACGCTGCACCTTGAACACGTGGCGCCCGACCCGCGCACCGCTCCGCTGCTGCAACGATTACTGGCCGGAGAGCGCGATCCGGCCGTTGCCGAGGTCTTTGCCGCCCTGTGGCAGGACCGAGTCCGCCGTATCCTCGTCGATCATATTGACGACCCGCAGCTGGCGACGTTCGCCTGATCGGACGGGGTCATTCCCGGGCGTTCTTTTTACTCTTCCCGAGAATTGACCTATATTGAAGGCCATCTGCATTTGCAGACATTCGAAAGGAGCGCAATCATGGGTAAAGCCAAGGAAAGCAGCAAGGAAGCCAAGAAACAGCCGGCCAAGTCACCCAAGGAAAAAAAGGCCGCCAAGCAGGCGAAGAAACACGGCTCGACCAACACGCCGCTCGTCGGAAGCCATTAATAAACCACTGATTTGTCGCAGATTCTGCCGGCCCGAACGCAACCGGGCGGCAACGATGACTTGAATTACTTCACATCGAACTCGAAACTGGCCGCCACCTGATCTTCGATCACCACCTGAAGACGGCGGTGGCCGGCTGGTTCGCCCGGGCCGACTTCCCATTCACCGAAGATTTTTCCATCCACCGGCACCAGTTGCCGCTGGCTGACCTGGTTGTGCCGATAGAGCGGCATTTCCAGATCCGCGACGATCGGATCGTCTGATTTCGGCGTCTTGACGGGATTCGGCAGCAAATACTCCTCGCGCACGCTCAAGCTGCGCAGCTTGGTGCGCAGCTCGATCATCCAGCCGTAACGTTGGCCTTCCCGGTGCCGAACGACACGTGTCGGCGCGAAGGCAACTTCACGCGAGTCGCTGGCATCGAAAACGCCGAATTCGGCGCTGACGATTTCCACGGTCACCGGCGCGACCTCTTCGGCCACCGCCGGCGCATGCACGACCGCCAGCGATATCAGGAGGAGCACCCGAGCAATCGTGATTTTCATTACGTCATCCAGAATCGGCAACGACCGGCGGCCTTGGTCGCGACGGAAGCCATCGGCTCAGCGAATGATGTCCTCGACGGCATCGATAACCATCGAGGAGCCGATCGCGATCATCAGGATATCGGCACCGATCCGCACATAGCGGTGTCCGGAAGGCGGCGGCGGCAGGCGATAGCGCAAGTCGTTCGGCAACTCATAGACGACGATATCCCTCGGCAACGGTCGGCCTTTGGCCCACTTCTTTGCCTGGCCGGGCGGCATGCAGCCGTTGTTTTTCTTTGCCAGGCCAGGGGGACATTTTTTGCCGCGAGCCGGACTCTGGTAATACTCCTGGACCGTCCGCCGGTCGCTGTCGCCAAAGTGAAACTCGACGGAGACTGAGCCAGCGCCGTCATCACGCATTTCATGGCCGCTGTTGCCCTTGCCATTACCGTGCTTGCCGCCCTTCTCCGCCAGGGCGCCAAGCGGTGCAAGAGAAAGTGCCAATGTCGCGGCCAATACAAGCAACGGGGTTTGTCTGCGAGTTTTCATGCTGATACCTCTTCCATCGGTGGTCGCGAGAAAGCGGCAGTATACCGCCACTTGCTGCGCGAACCGGAACGGCTAGGCCGGAGGAAGTTTCGCCAGGCCCGAGCACACCATTTCCAGTTCCTGGAGCAGCGACTCAAGATGCGGTCCGACCAGATCGCTCTGTCCGTCGCGGCAGGCATCCTCCAGGCTTTTCGCCAGTTCGCTCAGCTGCGACGCGCCGATCATCATGGCAGCGCCCTTGAGCGAATGAACAAGACGCGTCGCCGTCTTCATATCGCCGGCCGCGTACGCCGCCGGAAACTGCACGCGAAAATCGCGGCCGTGAGAATCGAGAAAGAGCCCCAGTAGCTTGAGGTAAAGCGCCGTCTTTCCATTGGCGTAGTGCACACCGAGTTGGGTATCGATGCCCGGCAGCACGGGAAGGGCCGCCGCCGTCATCGCGGCCGGGTTCGCGTCCGGCGCGGGAGCCATGATCATGCTGGCAACTGGAAGCGGCAGATGCTCCGCCAGCACCGCCAGCAACTCCGCCGAGCGCACCGGCTTGGTGACGTAGGCGTCCATCCCTGCCTCGCGGCAACGTTCGCGTTCGGTCGGCAAGGCATTGGCCGTCAAGGCGATGATCGGCAGCGTGCAAAAGCGTTCGTCCTGCCGGATCCGGCGCGTGGCTTCGTAGCCGTCCATCACCGGCATCTGGCAATCCATGATCACGCAATCCGGCAACTTCTGCGCGATCGCCTCGACCGCTTCCAGACCGTTGTCGACGACTCGCACACGCATTCCCGCGCTTTCCAGCATGTCGCGGATCACTTCCTGATTCAGTTGAACGTCGTCCACCAGCAGGGCTTCGACATCTTTCAGCCGGCCACCGCCCACACCGGGATGCGGTACGACCGCCCTGCCGGCGCCGGCTCGCTTGTCATCGCCGGAGCGGACACCGACGAAGGGCGAGATCTCCTCAAACAGGCTGCTGGCCGTCGTCGGTTTGACCATGAAGCTCTCGAACAAGTCCGAGACGGATTCCAGGCGCTGGTCGTGGCTGCTGCTCCCCATCAGAATGATCGGCGGCGCTTCGGTCGGTCGCAAGCCGGCTGCCGAATGATGCGCACGGATTTGCTTGAGTGTTTCAGCGCCGTCCTGCCCGGGCATGTCGAGGTCGAGCAACACGGCAAGATGGTCGGGTGCGCCGTCGCGCGTCACGGCCAACAGAGCTTCCCGTCCGGAAGCACAGCCCTCGGTCCGCAACCCGAGCAGGTGCAGTTGCGTCGCAATCGCCGAACGCGATACCGGATTGTCATCGACGACCAGCACCGGGCGATCCACATGCACTTCGAGCCGTTGCGCCATCGCCAGCACGTGCGGCGTCAGGCCCGAATCAAGGCCCAGCTTGACGAAGAAGCTGAAGCAGCTGCCTTGACCCGGAACGCTGTCGACGCTGATCCGGCCGTCCATCAAGTTTACCAGCCGCTTGCAAATCGCCAGCCCGAGCCCGGTGCCGCCGTAACGCCGCGTCGTCGTCGTATCGGCCTGAGTAAATGCGTTGAACAGGCGCGACTGCTCGTCCGGTGTCAGCCCGATCCCCTCGTCGATCACCGAAAAGACGAGGTTTGCCGACCGCTCCTTGAGGTCTTCTGTACGAATGCGGACGACGATGTTGCCCTGCTCCGAAAACTTGATGGCGTTGCCAACCAAGTTGATCAGAATCTGTTCGAGCCGCAACGGATCACCGATGAAAACCCGCTTGACCGACTCATCGACGTCAAAAACCAGTTCGATCGATTTTTTCCCGGCTTTTTCCGACAACAGCTCGCCGACACTATCGAGCACGCGGTCGAGCTCGAACGGTGTTTTCTCGATGTCCAGCTTGCCCGATTCGATCTTTGAGAAATCGAGGATGTCGTTGACGATGCGCAGCAGGGAATCCGACGCGCGCTGGATCTTGGAGACGTAGTTGTGCTGCTTCGGGTTGAGATCGGTCGCCAGGCACAGCTCGGTCATGCCGATGATCGCGTTCATTGGCGTGCGAATTTCATGGCTCATGTTGGCGAGAAACTCGCTGCGCGCCTGCGCCAGTCGCTCGGCCTCGCGTCGCGCCGCTTCGCGCATGCGCTCCAGGCGCCGGCGCTCCATCACATCAAGAAACGCAAGCAGGACCACGATGAACGGAATGACGCCGGCGGCGATCAGGAACATGCGATCCGAAACGCCGCTGACGGGGTTGTCGGCGGCCAGCGAAATGAAGGACAAGGGCGTCTGCGCGATGTCGACCTTCACCAGGACGTGTTCATCGACCGTGCTGTGCACGATGGCGCTGGCGTTGGCCGCCCCCTGCCCTTGGAGCTCGTTCCAGTGCACATTCAACCAGTGCGAATCGCCCCCATTCAGCGGCGCGCCATTCTCGCGGTCAACGAGCAGACTCTGTCCCTCGCGCGGCGCGTTTCCAAACTGCGCAAAACTCGTATCCGCGCGGATCCACGCCAGGAGCTCGCCGCGGTAGGCCTTGTTGATCCACACCGGCGAACTGACCATCAGCTCGCGTTTCTGAGCCGCCAGACGAATCCGCGTCGCGCGGTTGCCGGAGTCCAGCCATGACTGGAAGCCGTCGAAACTCTCCGGACCGTTCCAGCTGGCGAGCAGCATGCCGTCACTGTCGATCAGCGCCAGCGCCGAATAGATCGCCTGCTCGCCGATGCGCTTGCGCGTCGCGAGCTGTTCCAGCCGGTCCTCGATCACTTGGACGTTGAGGCCCAGGCCATACTCGTAGGTCATACCGAGGTCACGATTGGCGAAAAAGCTACCGATCGTATCCGATTCAGCCAGCTCGGAAATATCGCTGCGCCGTTCGGAGAAGAAATAGGAGATCGCCGACGCCTGCTTTTCCGTCTCCAGCTTGAACTGGGTCAGCGCGTTGTCCTGAAGCCGCTGCATCGACGTGTAGTTGCCCCAGAAAACGGCGCCCGCGTACGTCACAAAAATCAGCAGCGTGATGATGCTTTTCTTGTAGCGCGCAAGATAGGGGAAACGCCCCGATTCCTCCTCCTGCATCAGCGTCCGCCCGAGACTTTCTTGAAGAACTCCGGGTGATAGCGCGGCGCGGCACGAAAGTACTTCTTGACCAGGCTCATGTACGTTCCATCCTTCTGCAACTGAACGAGGAATTCGTCGAACGCCTGGCGCAACGCCGGCGAGGTCTTGCGGAAACCGGCGCCCATCAGCTGCTGCTCCGAAATCGGCCCGATAACCTTGATCTGGCCGCTCCATTTCTCCATGGCCCCGATCAGGTCCGGCACGTCGAGCAGCGACATCTCGCTTTCGCCCTTCACCACGGCCGGGACGATGTCGTTCAGGTTGGTACTCTTGGTGAAGCGATGCAGCGGATAGCCTTTGCCTTCGATGTCGTAAAGACGCGGATCGAGGCAGGAGTTGTCCATCACAAAGGTCTTGCCAAGACTCAGCTTCTTCTTGGTTTCCCTGATGTCGGTCAGCAGGTCGCCGCTGGGCTTGATCGGCTGAACCGGCGAATCGGCGCGGGCGAGCAGCCACACCGCCGAAGGAAAAGTCGGAATCGAGTAGTCGATCACCTTTTGCCGGCCTGGCAAAATGGTCAGACCGTTGCCGATGATGTCGCCGCGGATCTCCCGCTTGCCGACGGCACGCATCGTCGGCTGGTACTCAAGTTCCTGGCCGATCAGATCCTGAATGACGCTAGTCCATTCGGCCGGAACGTACTCGTAGCGCACGCCGATGTGCTTGGCGAACAACTGGACGATTTCCGCATCGAAGCCCTCGCCACTGCCGCCGACGAAGCGCGCGTAAGGCACGCCGAGATGGCGCAGGACGCCGCTTTCGCGGATTTCCGCCAGATCTTGCGCATTCCCTGGCGTCCAGCAGAGCGCCAGCATCCATACCAAAACCACTCTCAAGAAGCCGGCGAACCCGACGGGTCCATTTGCGTGCGTCTTCATGCGTACTGCTCCCGAAACGATCCTATTTCCCGACGCCCAACCCGCTCACACACGGCGGCAGGCCAGACAGACAACCTTACCAATATAGCATCCGGATACCCGTTTCCGGCGGCACTTTCCCGACAACAATGCCATACTCAACAGCATAGACAACCGACTATCCCGCCGCGCGGCGCAACGACATTCAGCTGATGAAGATTCCGGAATTTATGCCAAATACAAGCACCCGATCGAGCTTGCGTTGCCTTCTGCCATTGACGCTCGCGCTCAGCGCCTGCCAGGGCACCGCGCCCGTGGCCGCGGAACAGACCGCCGCAGCCACCCCGCGCTCCGCCTGCGAGAAAGCCGAGGCGATGTGGAATGAAAAAATCCTGCCGTCGCGCTACGAACGCTTGCCGCCGCTTTCCGGCGTCGGTTTCACCGATTTGCTGGCCGTCATCAATCGTACTTTTTCGGCCAAGGCATTCACGACCGAGGGCGACGAACTCGAAGCCGGCCGCCGCAAGCGCATCCATGCCTTTGGCGCGGAAGCCCGGATGCGTTTCGTGATCCCTCCTTCGGCGGGAAGGCGCTACAGCGGCCTGTTCCACAGCGGCGCGGAATGCGCCATCGCCCGCTTCTCGCTGGCCAACAAGCCGACGGAAAGCACGTCGATTCCGGCGCTGGCGATCAAGTTCTTTATCGACGGCAATCATCCCTCGCTCAATCTGCACTTGATGAACTCGGTCGACGGCCAGGACGGTCACGACTTTTTTGCCACGGATTTCAGCAACATCCTGCCGCCCGCACGGTCGTTCGCCACGCGCCTGCTCGACCACGCATTCCGTCTCGTCGCCGAAGACCTCAGCTCCCGAGACCCGAACCCCGGCCGGCTGACGCTTGACCACGTCTCCGGAATGCGGCCGAACGGACAGGTCGTGAGCGAGCCGGTCACGCCCTACCAGCTCATTCTCAAACCGACCGCGCTCGCCCAATCTCTGATGCGGGATGCCCGTGCCAGCGACGATTACCGCGTTCGCCTCGCAGCCATGCCGGTCGGCGACGCGATCTACGATGTTTTCGCGCTCGATGCCGACGAATCCACCGGGAACGCGAGGCCACTTGGCCAACTGGTGCTGACTTCGCCGATCGTTTCTTCCCGCTATGGCGACGAGACGCTGTACTTTCAGCATCACACCGAGCATCGGTAATCATTCTGCACGCTGACCGCAAGCACCGTATCGCGGTCTCCGTCTACATCTAGCCAATTGATGGTGACGATCACGCGTGCGATTTGCCGCAAAACAGCCGAGGGCCGCAACCCGTTCCGTTTTCACGCCGGCGACATGGAGCCAAAGGCGCCTGGCGCGAACAACCCGTAGCGCGGAATCGGCCAGGCGGATCGCCAGCTTGCCTCCCAGGCTCTTTTCGCCGACCATGTTTTCTTCGATTCAAAGAGCAGCCGTTCTGCTTCCAATCGCCATGTCACCACTGATCCGCCGTTCGCTCATCGCCCTCGTTCTCATCGCGCTTGTCGCCGCCTTCTGGTGGATTGGGCGGCCGAAGCCGATTGCGGTGACCGTAAAGGAGATTGATCGCGGAAAGGTCGAGTCGAGCATCGCCAACACGCGCGCCGGCACGGTCGATGCGTGCCAGCGCACCAAGCTGTCGACGATCATGGGCGGACGCATCGAGGTCCTGGCGGTCAAGGAAGGCGACCGTGTGCAGAAGGGCCAGCTGCTGATGAAGCTGTGGAACGACGACCAGCAGGCGCAGAGCACGCTGGCGATGACTCAGGTGGTGACGGCGCGCCAGCGCGTGACCGAAGCCTGCGAGCAGGCGACCAACGCCGAGCGGGAAGCACAACGCCAAAGCACGCTGCGTGAGAAGGGTTTTGTCTCCAGTTCGCGCGAAGAATCGGCGCGTACCGAAGCGCAAGCCAGACGCGCCAGCTGCAACGCGGCCAAGGCCGACGTAGCGCAGTTCGAAGCCAAGGTCAATGCCACGCGCGTCGAACAGGGGCGCACGGTACTTTACGCACCATTTGACGGCACGATCGCCAAGATCGTCGGCGAAGTCGGCGAGTACTCGACGCCCTCGCCACCCGGTGTACAGACCCCGCCAGCCATCGACCTGATCGACGACTCCTGCCTCTACATCACGGCGCCGATGGACGAAGTTGATGCACCAAAGATCAGCGCCGGCCAGCCGGTACGCATCAGCCTCGACGCGCTACCCAAGCAATCGTTCCCCGGCAAGGTCAAGCGCGTTGCGCCGTATGTCTCGGCGGTGGAGAAGCAGGCGCGCACAGTCGATATCGAAGCCACCTTCGACAACCCGGAAGCGCCCGGCAAGCTGTTGATAGGCTACAGCGCCGACGTCGAAGTCATCCTTGCCGTGCGCGACGATGTCGTGCGGGTTCCAACCTCGGCATTGCTCGAAGGCGGCCGCGTGCTGGTAACTGGCGCGGACGGGAAGCTTGAAGAGCGCACGATCAAGACCGGGCTGGCCAACTGGGAGTTCACCGAAGTGCTCGACGGACTCACGGCCGGAGACAAGGTCGTGACATCGCTCGAACGCGTGGGCGTCAAATCTGGCGCGAACTACGTGGTCGAAGAAACATCCGGTTCAACGACGGCCACTAAGTAATGGGCAGTGCGCTAATCGAACTCGCCGGCATCGAGCGCGTCTTCCACCTTGGCGACAGCGAAGTGCACGCACTGCGTCAGCTTGAGTTGCGCATCGATTCGGGTGAATACGTCGCGGTGATGGGGCCGTCCGGATCGGGGAAGTCTACCCTGCTCAATCTGCTCGGCCTGCTCGACCACCCGAACACCGGCACCTACCGCCTTGAAGGGCGCGACGTCACGACGCTCTCGGCCGACGAGCAGGCGCGCGTGCGCAGCGAGCGCATCGGCTTCGTCTTTCAGAGCTTTCACCTCGTGCCGCGCCTCACCGCCGCCGAGAACATCGCGCTGCCGATGACGCTGGCCGGCATTGATCCGGCAGCGCGTGCGCAGCGGGTCAAGCAGGCGCTCAAGGACTACGGCCTCGCCGACCGCGCCCATCACCGCCCGAACGAGCTTTCCGGCGGCCAGCGCCAGCGCGTCGCCATCGCCCGCGCCACGATCATGCAACCGGCGATGATCCTTGCCGACGAACCGACCGGCAACCTCGACCGCGCCACCGGCGAAGAGGTCATGCGCCTGCTCGAAGAACTCAACCAGCAAGGCGTGACGCTGATTGTCGTCACCCACGACACCGCCCTCGGCGCCCGCGCCCGGCGGCAGTTGCTAATGGAGGACGGGGAGTTGCGACATGACTCCAACGCGGAATGAAAACCAGCGAGCCGTCACTTCACTCCGTCATTCCGGCGAAAGCCGGAATCCAGCGAGCGCCCCTGATACGCCGTACTGGACCCCGGGCGCAGCACTCCCGTTGGTCGCGTTCGCCGCAGTGACGGAGCCCTCCAATGCGCTCGACCGACCTTCTCCGCTTTGTCCGCGACGCCGCGACCGGCAACCCGCTGCGCACGTCGCTGCTGGTGCTGGCAATGTCAATCGGCGTCGCGGCGGTGGTGGTGCTGACGGCGCTGGGCGACGGGGCACGGCGTTACGTTGTCAATGAGTTCTCGTCGCTCGGAACCAATCTCGTCATCGTCCTGCCCGGCCGCTCGGAGACGGGCGGCTTCAATCCCGGCAACGCCATTACCAGTACGCCGCGCGACCTAACGATCGACGATGCACAATCGCTTCAGCGCGCGCCGTCTGTGCGCCGGGTCGCGCCGCTAGCGGTCGGCACGTCCGAAATCAGTTACGGCGGCAAGCTGCGCGAGGTGATGGTGGCTGGGACGACGGCGAGCTACATCGACGTGCGCACGCTGAAGCTGGCGCAGGGACGCTTTCTCTCGGACGGCGACTGGCAACGCGGTGCATCCGAGGCCGTCATCGGCGCGAAGATTCGCGACGAACTGTTCGGCGCCGAAACCGCGCTCGGCCAGCTGATCCGCATCGGCGACCGGCGTTTCCGCGTTGTCGGCATCATGGCCTCGACCGGCCAGGGCCTCGGCATGAACACCGACGAAGTCATCTTCATTCCTGTTTCGCTGGCACAGGCCATGTTCAACAGCAACACCCTGTTCCGTGTCCTCGTCGAGGCTAACAGTCGCGAGGCGATCGAACCGGCCAAGGCGCAGGTAACCGAGGTCATCAAGACGCGCCACGAGGGCGAGGAGGATGTAACGGTCATCACCCAGGACGCCATACTCGCCACCTTCGACAAGCTGCTCGGCGCGCTGACACTCGCCGTCGCCGGGATCGCGGCGATCAGCCTGGCGGTGGCCGGAATTCTCGTGATGAACGTGATGCTCGTCTCGGTCGCGCAGCGCACGTCGGAGATCGGGCTTCTGAAAGCGCTCGGCGCCACCGGCGCGACGATCCGCACCGCCTTCCTCACCGAAGCGGCGATGCTCTCGCTCGCCGGGGCGGTGCTCGGCTACCTGCTCGGACAGGCCGGCGCGCTCGTCCTGCGCCAACTCTACCCCGCCTTCCCCGCCTATCCGCCCGATTGGGCCGTGCTCGCCGGGCTGGGTACGGCACTCGTCACCGGTATCCTGTTCGGCGTATTGCCGGCACGCCGGGCGGCGCGGCTTGATCCGGTGCAATCGCTGGCGAAGCGTTGATGATCCGCCCGACCGATTCCATCCACCTGGCCATGCGCGCAATCACTGCGCATCGGCTGCGCAGCTTCCTGACGCTGCTGGGCATCGCCGTCGGCATTACGGCGGTGATCCTGCTCACTTCGATCGGCGAAGGCATCCACCGTTTCGTACTCTCGGAATTCACCCAGTTCGGCACCAATCTCATCAGCGTCACGCCCGGCAAGGTCAAGACGTCCGGCCCGGCGCCGGCGGGATTTCCCAGCTCGGTGCGGCCGCTTACGCTCGACGACGCGCGCGCGCTCCGCCGTCTGCCGCACATCACGGGCATGGCGGCGATCGTCTGGGGGAATACCGAAGTCAAAGGCAACGGCCGCTTGCGGCGGACGACTATCAACGGCGTGACGCCGGAGATGCTCAAGGTCTACGCCATCAAAGTGCGCAGTGGGCAGTTTCTTCCACCTGAGGACTCGGAGAACGCGCGCGCCTTCGTCGTGCTCGGCGCCAAGCTGAAATCCGAACTGTTCGGCGCGGAGAACGCGCTCGGTGCGCGCCTCACGGTCGGGAACCTGCAATTCCGCGTCATCGGCGTACTCGAAGCCAAGGGCCAGTTCCTCGGCGTCGACCTCGACGATGCCGCCTACATCCCGACGGCGCGCGCGCTCGAACTCTACAACCGCGATGGCATGATGAAGATCGACCTCGCCTACGAGGAAGGCATCCCGGCGTCGCGCGCCAGCACGCTCATCACCAATACGCTCAAGGCGCGCCACGGACGCGAGGACTTCACACTGACAACTCAGGCAGACATGCTGCGCACGCTGTCCTCCATCGTCGACATCCTGACCATGGCCGTTGGCGCGCTGGGCAGCATTTCGC
>JAGNOM010000064.1 GCA_017990155.1 Propionivibrio sp.
CGCAGGCGGTCGAAATTCATGTTGGCGCCCGACGCAATCGCCACCAGCGTCTTGTTCTTCAGGCGATGGTGCGCGGCGTAAGCCTTGGCGCCGGCCACCGCCAGCGCGCCGGCCGGCTCAAGCACGGCGCGCGTATCCTCGAAAACGTCCTTGATCGCCGCGCAGATGGCGTCGGTATCAACGCAAATCATCTCGTCGACGTACTGCTGGCACAGGCGGAAGGTCTCCTCGCCGACATACTTCACCGCTGCGCCGTCGGCGAAGAGGCCGACCTGCTTCAGACGCACGCGCTTTCCGGCCCGCAAGGACTGCGTCATAGCGTCGGAATCGACGGCTTCGACACCGATGATCCGCGTTTCCGGCCGCAAACGCTTGATGTATGCGGCAACCCCCGAGACCAGCCCGCCGCCGCCGACGCAGCAGAATACGGCGTGGATCGGCTTTTGATGCTGGCGCAGGATTTCCATGCCGATCGTCCCTTGGCCGGCGATCACTTCCGGGTCGTCGAAGGGATGAACGAAGGTCAGCTTCTCAGCTTTCTCCAGCTCCAGGGCGCGAGCGTAGGCCTCGTCGTAGGAATCGCCGAAGAGCACGACTTCGCCGCCACGGCTCTGGACGGCGTCGATCTTGATCTGCGGCGTTGTCGTCGGCATGACGATCACGGCGCGGCAGCCGATCTTCGCCGCCGACAGTGCAACGCCCTGCGCGTGATTACCGGCCGAGGCGCAGATCACGCCCCGCTTGAGCTTCTCAGGCGAAAGCTGGGCGATCTTGTTGTAGGCGCCGCGCAGTTTGAAGGAGAACACCGGCTGCATGTCCTCGCGCTTGAACAGGATGGTGTTGCCGATGCGCGCCGAGAGGTTGGGCGCGGCATCGAGCGGCGTTTCCACCGCGACGTCGTAGACCTGTGCGTTGAGAATCTTTTCGAGGTAGTCGGGATGCATGGCCGCTCGGAATCCGCTGGGAAAACGACGATTCTAGCAGCTGCAAGGACGGCGCCTGCTTCGGCCACTGCCGCCCGAGCGTCTATTCAACCCGTTCGAAACTGACCTGTCCGTACATTTCCGGGAACTTGGTCGCTATCCAGAAATCGGCCTCCGATTCGGCGCGATCCCAGGTCGCCGCCCGCAAGGATTCGCTATGAATCCGGCCATCTTCCCCTGGCCACTCCAGCGTGAAACTGCGAAATCCGCCGCGTTCCTGCACGCGGATGACGCGCGTCCAGCGCGGCGGTTCGCGGCGCAGGGTCGCCAGCATGAAATCCATGGACAGGCGGTAAAGCGGCCCCTGACCACGGTGCTGAACGATGTATTCGCGATCCCTCGCCACCTCCTCGACCACACGCCAGTCGGCGCAGGCTTCGATGATCACGCCGGCGATCTCGCCCTGATCGTCGCGCACGATCTCGGCATCGACATCGTGCGTCGCATCCTTGCCGCACTCGACGAGGCTGTGCCAGGGCAGACCGTGGCGCGTCGGCGGCGGGAAGGGCAACGGGCGTTTGCCTTCTCGAATCCGCGCAAACAGCGCTGACTTGAGCACATCCTCCAGTTCGATCAGTGGGAAGGCCGAACGCGGTTGCGAGCGGAAACTGCCGGCGCCCATGTAGCCGACGTCCCACAGCGTTTTCAGCCATTCCGCCGCGTCGAGGGCGACCTGCGCAAGCTGCTCGTCAAACTGCCCGGCGCGGCTGCACGTATCCTGTGTCGCGATCGCACCGCCGGACAGCAACTCGGCCTCGTGCATCCGCGCGCGCAAGCACTCTTGATAGAGACGCCCGACCCATCCCGCCTCGGCCGGAGGCAGCGCGTCGATCCGCTCCGAAAAGGCCAGCAAGTCCTCGGCGTCGAGAGGCTCCCCGCAGGCGATCTCCTCGCTCATCGTGTTGTCCATTTATTCTCCCTCTTTGATCGGCGAAGTTTAGCGTTTGGCGCAATCGGACGATAGCCGCATTTCCTTTGGCTGGAGGAGATTTCCGTTAAAATCCATACCCTTGGTTCGGTTTCAACGTCGTCGTACAACATCAGGAGTCGCGTGTGATTGGCAAAACGGTATTGGTCACGGGTGCAGCAAAGCGCGTCGGGCGGTCGATCGCGCGCGAGCTGCACGCAGCCGGCGCCAATATCGTCGTGCACTACCGGCTGGCGGCCGACGCGGCTGATGCGCTGGTCGATGAGCTCAACGCCGTGCGCCCGGATTCTGCCGCCTGTTTCCAGACCGATCTGCTCGATTGCAAAGCGCTGCCCGATCTGGTCGATTTCGCGCTGAATCGCTTCAAGCGCCTGGACGCATTGGTCAATAACGCTTCCAGCTTCTTCCCGACACCGCTCGCAGTGATCGATCTGGCGGCCTGGGATGATCTGATCGGCAGCAATCTCAAGGCACCGCTCTTTCTGGCCCAGGCCGCCGCACCGCATCTGAAAGCGGCGCACGGGGCGATCGTCAATATCACGGACATCCACGCCGAGCGTCCGCTCGCCGGTTTCCCCCTGTACTGTGCGGCCAAAGCCGGGCTGCTCGGGCTGACGCGCGCACTGGCCATCGAACTGGCGCCGGAAGTGCGCGTTAACGCCGTCGCGCCCGGCCCCATCCTGTGGCCCGACGATACGAGCTTCGACCACGAGGCGCGTGCGCACATCATCGACCACACCCTGCTCAAGCGTTCGGGCAGTCCGCAGGACATCGCGCGCACGGTTCGCTTCCTGCTCAACGACGCGCCCTATGTAACCGGGCAAGTCATCAACGTCGATGGTGGACGAACCGCACACCTTTAGTTTTGTCTGATGACTCTTCAACCTGCTGTTCAATTCAACCCCTAGAGGTCCGGTGGAAAATTCAAAGAATCTTCAACGCTTGAAAAAGCGCCTTGAAGGCGATGTCGGCAAAGCCATCGCTGATTACAACATGATCGAACACGGCGACACGCTGCTCGTCTGCATCTCGGGCGGCAAGGACTCGTACGCCATGCTCTCGATGCTGATGGCCATGCAGAAACGCGCGCCGGTCGATTTCCGATTGATCGCGATGAATCTCGACCAGAAGCAGCCGGGCTTCCCGGCCGACGTTCTCCCCAACTACCTCGCCGGTTTGGGCATCGAATACCGCATCGTCGAGCAGGATACGTACTCGATCGTCAAGGAAAAGATCCCGGAAGGGAAAACGACCTGCTCGCTCTGTTCGCGCCTGCGCCGCGGCGTCATCTATCGCACGGCGAAGGAACTCGGCGCCAACAAGATCGCGCTTGGCCACCATCGCGACGACATCGTGCACACGCTCTTCCTCAACCTGTTGTTCGGCGGCAAACTGAAGGCGATGCCGCCGAAACTGGTCACCGATGATGGTGCCCACGTTGTGATTCGTCCGATGGCCTACTGCGGCGAAAGCGACATCGCCAAGTTCGCGCGCGGCATGGAATTCCCGATCATCCCGTGCAACCTCTGCGGCTCTCAGAAAAACCTGCAACGCCAGAAGGTCCGCGAGATGATGGCGGAATGGGACCAGCGCTATCCCGGGCGTACCGAATCGGTCTTCACCGCCCTGCAAAACATCGTCCCATCGCATCTGGCCGATAACGCCCTGTTCAACTTCAAGGGGCTGCGGGTCGGGAAGGAGCTCGAAGAAATGGACGGTGGAGACACCGTGTTCGACGGGCCACAGTTTGGCGCGGATCTGTCGCTGCCGGCGATCGGCGCATTCAATCTGGTTAATGCGTAAGGCGGAACGGCAGGGCGTTTGCTATCATTCAGCTGCAGCTTTGGCCGTGCGCTGTAGCCCTCAATCACAGAAGTGCACAAAAAAGTCGAGATGAGCAGCGAACCTTCTGAACAATCGTCTTGCGGAACTGAAACAGCGTATCTTGGCAATGGGAACAGCATGGATGCAGCGCCTCACCTCTTGTCCGTTTTGCTCGCCGACGTTTCCGGCAGCGCGCGCCTGCACGAAAAACTCGGAAAGGCCGAGGCACTGAGGGCCGTCGATCGCTGCATGAAACGCATGGAGCGGACCGTCGAGGGCTTCAGTGGGCGGATCGTGAGGATCGTTGGTGACGAGTTGATGGCGACCTTCCCGCATGCCGATGAGGCGTTGCAGGCCGCGGTCGAAATGCAACAGCGCATCGCGGATCTTCCCCCGGTATCCGGCGTTAAACTGGAAATCCGGATCGGCTTCGCGCACGGCGAACTTGGCGAAGAGGAAGGCAACCTCAGCGGAGAAACCGTCAACCTGGCCGCCTCACTTGCCGGTATCGCCAAGCCCGGCCAGATACTGACCAGTCGCGACAGCCTCACGGTTCTTTCTTCGGCCTTGCTCAAATTTACCCGAGACCTGACTGACCTACCGGCGGGAGCGAAATCTTTGCCGGTTGCAGTCACTGAAGTGTTCATTCACGACCTGCACGCACTGGGTGGAACGCAAAACGTGGCTATCGTCGAGGATGAAGCCCCGGTCGGAAGCAAGCTTCGCATTCAGTACAAGGCGAAAGTTCTGGTGCTCGAAGACCATCACGCGCCGATCACGATGGGGCGCGATCAGGATTGCAGTCTGGTCATTCAGGACCGGCGCGCCTCACGCAAACATGCCTCGATCGAATGGCGGAAAGGCCGCCCGTTTCTTATCGATCGGAGTACAAACGGGACCTTCGTCGCCTTGGGGGACAATCCGGAAGTGTTTCTGCGGCGGTCTGAAGTTGCCCTGCAGGGCAAGGGCACCATCTGCTTTGCCGGATCGGCGACTTCGCCCGAAACCAACACTGTTCGCGACTGCGCCCACTTTGAAGTCTTCGACTGACTGAACTTCTCACGCGGCTTGATCAACGTGAAAAAGCCGGTGTAAACGCATTGCGCTTACACCGGCTTTCATTCGAGTGCACTCAGGACTTGTCGGCCTTCAGGCAAGTACTCATGAATGTCTTGCGCTCATCACCCTTGAGTTTCTGTTTTGCGGCGTCGGCGTTGCAAGCTTTCATTCTTTCGCGCTGCGCCTGCTGTGCAGGTGACGGGGGCTTCGCCTCCTTATCTGCGGCAAAAGAAGGGGCAGAGGCAAAAACCAGTGCAGCAAGTGCAATCACAACTTTCATCATCGGGAACTCCTTATAACGGTTGTTGAAGCTCCCGGGATTATAAACACCAAGTTGTATTTATCAATACCCAACTTGGTTATATGTTGTCATCCAGCACAGCTTGTTGTTGTCGGTTGATGAACTCGCTCATGCTATCAATCCCGCGCATCTGCAGAATGCAGTTGCGCACCGCGGCCTCCAGAAGCACCGCCAGATTGCGACCCGCCGCGACATGCAGAACAACCTTCCGAATCGGGATTCCGAGGATCTCCTGCGACTGAGAATCAAGCGGCAAACGCTGAAACTCCTCGCCGGCGACCGTTTTGTGCAGGTGAACGATCAGCTTGAGCTTCATTTTCCGACGGGCGGCGGTTTCACCGAAAACCGTGCGGATGTTCAAAAGGCCGAGTCCGCGCACTTCCAGGTAGTCGCGCAACATCCCCGGGCAACGTCCTTCGATGGTCGTCGGTGCAGTCCGTGCCAGCTCAACCACGTCGTCCGCCACCAAGCCGTGGCCGCGCGAAACGAGTTCAAGCGCAAGTTCGCTCTTGCCGACGCCCGAATCGCCCGTAATCAGGACGCCAAGTCCGAAGACGTCCATGAACACGCCGTGCGCTGACACCGTGTCGGCAAAGCGCCGAGCCAGGTACAGGTGAAGCAGATCGATGACCGCCGAACAATCCTTCGGGCTGGTAAACAGCGGCGTTTGCGTGGCCTCACAGATTTCCCGCGCCCCCGGAGGAGGCTCGAGTCCGTCGGCGACAATCAGCGCCGGCGGTTTGGCCGCCATCAAGTCGTCGATCTGGCGCAGCCAGCGTTCTTCTCCGACCTGCTCAAGCCAGCGCTGTTCGGCCTTGCCGATCACCTGAACGCGATGACTGTAGATCAGGTTGAGGTGGCCCACGACGTCGGGACCGTAGATCTCCATGTCCTTGAGCTCAACCAGGCGTTCAACACCGACGGCTGCCACCCAGCTGAGCTTGAGCTTGTCGATGTGATCCTCATAAAGTTGAGTGATACTCAACGTGCGTGTGGCAATCATGCGGATACGACCTCTAGTTGGCGAAAATCCTGCGCACAGATTCCGGGCTATCGGCGTTACAGAGCGCATCCCTGCATTGACTGTCCGAAAAACGCTCGGCAAGTTCGGAGAGGATTTGCAGGTGTTGTTCGGTCGCCAGTTCCGGGACGAGCAACACGAAGAGCAGGTTGACCGGCGTTCCATCCGGCGAGTCGAAAGCAACCGGCGTCTTCAAGCGGAGGAATGCACCGCTGGCTTCCTTCAGCCCCTTGATCCGGCCGTGCGGTATGGCGATCCCTCGCCCAAGCCCGGTGGAGCCCAGCTTCTCGCGGGCAAATAGACTGTCGAACACGGTACTGCTGGCAATGCCTTGATTGTTCTCGAATAGAAGACCGGCCTGTTCGAAGACGCGTTTCTTGCTGCTCGCATCAAGGTCCAGCAAAATATTTTCAGGCGGCAAGAGTTGATTGATCTGGCTCATACAGGATTGCTGAAGGCGCTTCGAGCAAAAGGTAAAGTTGGAATTCTTGTTGTGGGTGGTAAAAGCGGGGCACAAGTAAAAACGGCGGATTCGACCCGACAGTCAAATCCGCCGTGATTATGCTACTTATTCAGCTTCGACGTGACTCATTTTCTCGCCGCGATGATGGTCCTGCAGCTTCTGTTTGTGCTTTTGAATCTGACGATCCAGTTTGTCCGCGAGAATATCCACCGCGGCATAGAGATCCTCGTCGATCGACTCGACGTAAATATCCTTGCCCGACAAGTGAACGGTCACTTCCGCTTTCTGCTTCAGCTTTTCGACCGACAGGATCACGTTCACATCGATCACATTGTCGAAGTGACGCGTCACACGCTCAAGCTTACTGGTCACGTAGTCATGAAGAGCCGGAGTAATCTCAAGATGGTGTCCACTGATCTGCAGGTTCATGGTTTGGCTCCTTTTCAAGGTGATAGTCGTTTTCACGACTGTCGGTTCTCCCTTAGCCAGCTCGCTCGAGATGGATCGGGGGTGAGGGGAAGTGCATTGCTTTCATCGTTCTGTTTCGTAGATCCGGCAATGCCGTCAAATCGATTTCCGTAGCTTGACCGGCGCGATACTCAGAGACTCCCGATACTTTGCAATTGTTCGCCTGGCGACGACGATTCCCTGCTGTCCCAGCACTTCCGAGATCTGACTGTCGGACAGCGGTTTCTTCGGATCTTCGGCGCTGACGAGTTGCTTTATCAACGCCCGGATCGCCGTCGCAGAACACGCTCCGCCGGCCTCGGTCGCCACATGACTCCCGAAAAAATACTTCAACTCAAAAATGCCACGCGGCGTCGCCATGTACTTCTGCGTCGTCACGCGCGAAACGGTCGATTCGTGCAAGCCAAGCGTATCGGCGATTTCTCGCAGCACCAGCGGTCGCATCGCCACTTCGCCGTGGTCGAAAAACTGGCGCTGACGGTCAACAATAGACTGCGCCACTCGCAGGATCGTGTCAAAGCGTTGCTGCACATTCTTGATCAGCCAGCGTGCTTCCTGCAGCTGACCAGCAAGGCCCGACCCACGCTGACGCGAGAGTATCTGCGCGTACATGCTATTGATTCGCAAGCGTGGGAAGGCGTCGGAATTGACGTTAACCGTCCACTGTCCGCGGATCTTGCGCACGACTACATCAGGCGTGATATAGCGCGCATCAAGCGCTGCATACTGGGCACCCGGCCGTGGATTCAGGCTCCGTATGAGAAACTGTGCCTCCCGGAGCTGGTCGTCGTCACAGTCAATCAGCTTCTTCAGTTTCGCAAAGTCACGCCCAGCCAACAGTTCAAGGTAGTTGCGGACAATCTTGAGTGCCAGGATCTGGGTCGCATCGTCCGGCAGCGCCAGCAACTGCAGCGCCAGACACTCTTGTGCATTACGCGCGCCAACGCCGGTCGGATCGAAGTGCTGCAAGCGTCGGAGCGCAATCTGCAACTCATCCGCATCGATTTCCAGCTCGACCGGGAGCGTCTCCGCCAATTCTTCCAGCGACTGGGTCAGGTAGCCGTCGTCGTCGAGCGCGTCGATCAGGCACTGGACCAGCGTATTGTCCCGCTCGGGGATGCTCATCAAGCCCAATTGCCAGGACAAATGCTCGCGTAGCGAGGTCGTCGCGGCCTGCACATCCTGGAAATCGCTATCGTCGTCATCAAACGTTCCCGACGAAGTCGAATACGAGCTTTCCTCACCAAGCCAGCTCTCGTCATCAGCGGACGACGATGATTCGACCGGCTCCGGCTCCTGTTTTTCCTGAGACGACGACTGCGATTCGTCCGTACCGGGGGCCGTCTGCGGCGGAGCGTATTCCTCTTCTTCGCGTTCAAGCAAAGGGTTCTCGAGGAGATATTTTTCCAGCTCCTGCTCAAGCTCGAGCGTCGACAATTGCAGCAATCGGATCGACTGTTGCAACTGGGGAGTCAGCGCTAAGTGCTGTGACAGCTTGAGCTGGAGCGATGGTTTCATTTACGGTGCCTGATCAGCTGCCGGATTGGAGGGAGGCTACCGGTTAATCCTTTTCTCCCGCCGGAACAGATCGCGTTCAGAGGCGGAAGTTTTCGCCCAGATAGACCTTCCGGACACTTTCATTATAAATGATTTCGTCAGGACGGCCAGCCGCGAGCACCGCGCCCTCGTTGAGGATGTAGGCGTGGTCGCAGATGCCCAGCGTTTCGCGGACGTTGTGATCAGTAATCAGAACACCGATGTCGCGCTCTTTGAGAAAGCGGATGATTTTCTGGATATCAAGGACGGCGATCGGATCAACGCCGGCAAAAGGCTCGTCGAGCAGGATGAAGCGCGGATTGGTCGACAAGGCACGGGCGATCTCGACCCGCCGGCGCTCGCCTCCGGACAAGGAGGCTGCCGAACTGTTGCGGATGTGGCCGATATGGAGTTCTTCGAGCAGTTCTTCCGCCCGGCTTTCCAGGGCTTCCGGCCTGAGATTCTGCAGCTCAAGAACCGCCTTGATGTTTTCAATGACCGTCAGCTTGCGGAAGACGGAGGCTTCCTGCGGAAGATAGGAGACGCCGAGCTTGGCGCGCTTGTGGATCGGCAGATGCGTGATCTTCGTGTCGTCGATGAAGACGTCCCCGCCATCGCAGGCAACCAGCCCGACGACCATGTAAAAGCAGGTCGTTTTTCCGGCGCCATTCGGCCCGAGCAGCCCGACCACCTCACCGCTGCGGACTTCAAGCGAGACGTCCTCGACTACCGTCCGTTTCCGGTAGATCTTTTTCAGGTTGTGCGTCGTGAGATGGCTTTTGGCGCGCTGAGCATCGTTGCCGTCAGTAGTCTGGGACATCATCAATCGTCTTCAAAATCTCCGCGCATGACCTGGCGGACGGTTTCCGCGGAAAAACCGCGGCTTAATAAAAATCTGCTTTGACGCGCTCTTTCCCGAGCATCGCCTGCGCACGGCTTTCCAGCGAACTTGCGTTGCCAGATCAGGCGCGCCCTGCTCAACTCATCGTCTCCGGTCGCCAGCGCCGCATCGACCAGTTCTTCGCCGACCCCTTGCGTGCGCAACTCGAAAGCCAGCCGCGCATCGCCGAACCGTGCGCGCCGGGCGTTGATCCTGGCTTCGACGTATCGCGCGTCGGAAAGCAGGCGTCGGGCGGTCAGGTCGTCGAGCAAGGCCTCAACCTCGTCGCCCGACTCGGCGTACGGCGCCAGTTTTCTCGCCAACTCCGCTCTCGCATGCTCACGACGCGCGAGCATGCGTATCGCCCGTTCGCGAAGGGAAACGCTCATCCCCGCCGACTATTCAGCGGCGGCAGCGACTGGTTTGGCCGGCGGAACGTTGACGGCGGCACGGATCTTGGCCTCGATTTCCTCGGCGATTGCGGGATTCGCCTTCAGATACTCGCGCGAATTGTCCTTGCCCTGGCCAATTTTCTCGCCATTGTAGGCGTACCACGAGCCGGACTTCTCAACCAGCTTGTGCACGACACCGAGTTCGATGATCTCGCCTTCGCGCGACGTACCCTCGCCGTAGAGAATGTCGAAGATGGCTTCACGGAACGGGGGTGCCACCTTGTTCTTGACGACCTTGACGCGCGTTTCGTTGCCGACCACCTCGTCACCCTTCTTGATACCGCCGATGCGGCGGATGTCGAGGCGCACCGAAGCGTAGAACTTGAGGGCGTTGCCGCCGGTCGTCGTTTCTGGGCTGCCGAACATGACGCCGATCTTCATGCGGATCTGGTTGATGAAGATGACCAGGGTGTTGGTGCGGTTGATGTTCGCCGTCAGTTTGCGCAGCGCCTGGCTCATCAGCCGAGCCTGCAAACCGGGCAAGGAATCGCCCATGTCGCCTTCGATTTCCGCTTTCGGAACCAGGGCCGCAACAGAGTCGATGACGACGACGTCGACGCTCCCCGAACGCACCAGCATGTCGGCGATTTCGAGCGCTTGCTCGCCGGTATCCGGCTGCGAGATGAGCAGGTCGTCGAGGTTGACGCCGAGCTTCTGCGCATAGGTTGGATCAAGCGCGTGTTCGGCATCGATGAACGCCGCGGTGCCGCCGAGTTTTTGCATCTCGGCGACGACTTGCAGCGTCAGCGTCGTCTTGCCGGACGATTCCGGTCCGTAAATCTCGACCACGCGACCGCGCGGCAGACCACCGATACCGAGCGCGATATCCAGCCCGAGTGATCCGGTGGAAACCACCTGAATATCGTTGACGACGCTACCGTCGCCCATCTTCATGATCGAGCCTTTGCCGAACTGCTTTTCGATCTGTGCCAGCGCGGCGGCGAGTGCTTTTGACTTGTTATCGTCCATTGCTTGTCCTTTGTCCTGATCGTCGGGAATTATCGCATGTTCGACATGCATTGAGCCTGCGCCCAAACGTCACGGTCGATAGCTGTGATTATATACAGCAATCACAGACAGAAGTAGGTATCCTTGGCCGTAGCCACGCGCTTCAAGCCGTGTTGCGCAGTCGCGTTTCCTGAAGATCGAGCAGGAACAGGAGTTCTCGGGCAATCGATAGCGGAAACCCCGTGCGCTGGCCGTTGCGCGTGTCGCGTAGCAGATGCTTCATGTAGGCCACGCCTTCGCTCGTATCCCAAGTCTTCACGATGCCCTCCTGGATATGGGGGAAGGTTCCAACCGTGGGCAGTTTACGTAGCAGGTCTTCAATCGACAGATCGTTCTCGTTGAGCGGTTCGATTCGTTCGCCGAGATACTCG